>JBFIDC010000001.1:0-38941 GCA_041581495.1 Nocardioides sp.
CCCATCTCGGTCACCAGGTCGCGCTGCAGATCGGCGTAGTGCACAAGCACGACGTTGCGCTCCTCGCGTCGCTGCCAGCCCGTCGAGAGGTGGTGCAACACGTGGGCGACGTGTGTGTTGACGTGGCAGTTCCCGGCGGGGAGGGTCAGCGACTCGGCGAAGTCTGCCGGTGAGGCGTGGGCGGCCAGTCGACGCTCGACTTCAGCCTGCGGCACCGCATCCAGCAGCGCCTTGGAGTGTGCGTCTGGGTCGAGGTTGGCCATGTGGGGAGCCATCGACAAGAACACGTCACGGGGATCGCGCCCGACCACCACGTAGGTCACTCGATCATCGAGTGGGAGGCCGTCGAGCGGCACATGGGTCTTGATGAAGCGACGATGCTGCTGCGCCGCGAGTTGGTCGAAGATCTCGGCCGCGGGGGGCAACTCGAACTCCAGCCAGGGAGAGATCACGCTCATCGGGCTCGGGAAGTCGGGGCCGTCGAAGACGAGCAGGCCCACCAGCATCTGAGTCCAGGTGGTGCCCGACTTGGAGGGCGTGGAGATCACGATGTCGCCGTCGCGGTGCTCGAACTCGCGCCAGCGCCGTGAATCGCCGGCGATCGAAAGGTAGTCGCGCATGTGTCCTTCCTGGCGCCCGTCAGAGTCGGTGTGGGTATCGGTGCCGGTCACTGTCTGTGTCGCACTACGGGACATCATCGGGCACTCCTGGTTCCCTACCGTCAGTGCCATGCAGTCTCGAACGGCTCTTGTCACCGGTGGCGCACAGGGATTGGGTCTCGCGATCGGGGGCCGGCTGGTCAGTGATGGCTTCGATGTCGTCCTAGCCGACGTCGATGGGGAGGCCGTGCTCGAGGCCGCGGATCTCATCGGAGCGACCGGGGTGCGGATGGACGTGACCGACGATGCGGCGGTGGCATCGGTCTTCGCCGAATTGCCAGACGGCCAACTGGACGTGCTGGTCAACAACGCGGGGATCATCAGTCGACAACCAGCATCAGAGTTCGACTCCGTGCAGTGGGATCGGGAGATGGCAGTCAACCTGGGCGGCGCGATGCGCTGCAGCCGGGCCGCCTTTGAAATGCTGACGGCTTCAGCGAATCCTTCGGTTCTCAATCTAGCCTCCGTCGGCTCCACCTTCGGGCTGCCTCAGCGTCTGGGCTACAGCACGACCAAGGCCGGGGTGCTTGGGCTGACCCGCACCCTCGCCGCAGAGTGGGGCCCTCATGGCATCAGGGTCAATGCAATCGCTCCGGGGTATGTCGAAACGCAAATGATGCGCTCAGGCTTCGCCACGGGAGCGCTCGACGAGAGCCGACTGCTCGACCGGACGCCCTTGGGTCGCTTCGGGACCGCTGATGAGATCGCTGCGGCGGCGTCGTTCCTTGCCTCTGCCGATGCATCATTTGTCACTGGCATCGTCTTGAAGGTCGATGGCGGGATCACCATCGACGGCAGCTTTCATGCCCGCCCGCATCCGGCGGGATCCCTGTCTCGGACTGACCCGATCTGACACAGGAGCGGGGCTGCCTTCCGACTTAGGTTCGCGACCATCAGCGGCGGTCCGCGCCGTGGTCAACCGGGAGGTTCCCCATGAAGGTGGGCATCTACGTCTTCGCAACTGATCTCGACATGGACCCTGGTCCCTTGGCGAAGGAGATAGAGGACCGGGGCTTCGCCAGCATGTTCTTCCCCGAGCACAGCCACATCCCGGTCTCTCGAGAAACGGACTATCCCGATTCTTACGGCGGTGGAGTACTACCGGACTTCTACAAGCGGACCTATGACCCGTTCATCTCCTGCAGCTTTGCCGCAGCGGCGACTACGAGCCTCCAGGTAGGCACCGGGATCGCCCTGCTCGCGCTGCGCGACGCGGTCCACACCGCCAAGATGGCTGCTTCGATCGACCGCCTCAGCGGAGGCCGCTTTGCGCTCGGTGTTGGGTTCGGCTGGAACCAGGATGAGTTTGAGACACACGGTGTGGAGTGGAAGACGCGGCACCGCAAGGTCCGAGAGCAGGTCGAGTTGATGCGGGTGATGTGGACCGAGGACATCGCCTCCTACGACGGGGATCTCCTCCACCTCCAGCCAAGTTGGTGTTGGCCCAAGCCCGTGCAGAAGCCGGGACCGCCGGTCTACCTGGGTGGCTCTGGTCCGGTCACGATGAAGCACGCCGCCCAATGGGCCGATGTGTGGTACCCGACGCCACCCATGCAAGACCCGTTCCTGGAGGAGTCGATCCCGCGATTCAAGCAAATGCTGGTCGAGGCCGGCCGCGATCCCGAGTCGGTGCCCGTCGGGTGCGCACCCGGGGTCTGTGATGCCGCGGGCCTTGAGGCCTACGCCCGCAACGGGGTGTCCCACGTCAACATCGCGCTGGTCGAAGACACCCCAGACCTGATGCTGAAGCGACTCGACGAGATGGCCGCGATGCGCGTCGCAGTTTTGGGTGCCTGACGGTGACGGGTTGTCGTGACCGAATCGTGTCTTTTGCTTCCTCCGTCTCAGTGACCCATGTCTCAAAGCGACACAGCCTCAAGGGGGTTCTCATTCCTAGGTTTTCGAGCACACCCACAGAACCGATGAGAGCCGAAGGGGGCCGAGTCCATGACGATGATCGCTGAAACCCCGACCGACCGCTCGGTCGCATTGGGCCGTCGGCCGCTAAGGCTCCCGGGCCAGGGAATCATTCTGGCCAACCTTGCGCTGGTCCTGATCGGGTTGCTCGTCCTCGACGTACACCTCTTCAGCAGAGCCAGCCTGTCGACTCTGACCCCGACTATCGGCGTGATGATCCTGATGGCCCTCGGCCAAGCGTTCATCATCGGCACCGGCGGCATCGACCTGAGCATCCCGTCAACGACCACGCTGGTCGGTGCGATCGTGCTCAAGGAGGCGGGCGGCGACAACAGCGCCGTGCTCGGCTCGATCGTGCTCGCCTTGCTGGTCTGTCTCGGCATCGGGCTGGCCAACGGTCTGCTGGTGGAGGTCACGCGTCTCGACGCGCTGGTGGTGACCCTGGCTACCGGGCAACTGATTGCCGGAATCACCCGCATCTATCGGGGGCCGGTGCTGTCGATCTCAACGGTGCCCTCCGACCTCTCCGACTTCGCGCGCAGTTCGGTCGGGCACGTCAGCATCATCCTCATCTTGGCCGTGGCGGTCGCGACTCTGATAGCGCTCTGGATGCGCTTCCACACCTCGGGACGTCGACTCGCGGCCAGCAGCGTGGCTCGACCAGCCGCCGAGAACAGCGGCCTCTCCGCCGCCCGTCAGCGCATCACCGCCTGGATGGTCGGCACTCTCATCGTCGGTGTCGGAGCCGTCCTGCTCGCTGGACGCATCTCCACTCCCGACCTCAGTTTGGGTCAGCCGTACCTGCTGACTCCGATCGTCGCCGTGGTCCTCGGGGGTGCCGCCCTTTCGGGTGGCCGCGTCCGTCCCGCTGCGACCGTGTTCGGCGCGGTCTTCCTCGTCGTGCTCGAGCACATCCTTCGGGTGCGCGGCTACTCCTCCGGAGTATCGCTCGCCTTCCAGGGCCTCGTCCTCGGGGTCGGGCTCACCCTCGTCGTCGTCTCGAAGCACCTCCGCTGGTCGGTGGTCTCCGCGCGACGTGGTGGCAACGCCAGTGACCGGTCCACCTCGGACCCGGTCGTGAACCAAGAGAACCAGGAGTAAAGCAATGGGCAACCTCATGCGCCGTCAAGGCGGCCTACGACGCGGGAGGAGGTCCGCGCTCGCGGTCGGCTTCACCGCCCTCTTGTTGGGGATCACCGCTTGCGGGTCCGACGACACCACCGGAAGCGGTGGTGGCGGTGGCGACAACGCCTCCGGCGACAGCATCGTCGACCTCAGCACGATCACCGACGACCAGGCTCAAGAGATGACCGACCGGGCCTTCGGGACCACCGATGTCAGCCTGGACAGTCTGGATAGCACCGTTCAGGAAGCGCTGCGTCGCGCGTCGATCGAGTTGGACGCCGCGCAGCAGGACAAGGCCTTCGAGTGCTGGCAGAACACCACCTGCACGATCGGTGATGGCGACATCACGCTCGGCATTGCCGATGGCTTCGGTGGCAACCTCTGGCGCAAGACGGCCAAGATGGAGATCATCCTGCAGGCGCTGACCTACCCGAGCATCGGCAAGATCATCTTCACCGACGCCAACGCCGACTTGCCGACGTTCCTCTCCAACGTGCGCAGCCTGTCTTCACAGGGAGCCACCGCGATCGTCAGCTACAACGACTTCGGTGCCGCGGCACTGCCGGCCTTCAAGGCCGCACAGGCGGCGGGCGCGAAGATCTCGACGTACGTCGGTCCCACGCCCGATGCACCTGCTGACTCGCTGTCCAACCAGATCACTGGCGACGTGTGTTCGATGGGTGAAGAGATGGGCAAGGTGGCCACCGACGACCTCGGTCTGACCGGCGACCTGGCAATCCTGAACGGCACTCCCGGCAACCCGCAGGGTGCTGCTTGGAACAAGTGCCTGATCGACACTCTCCCGGCCGGCACTCAGGTCGCTCAGTCGGTCGACACCGACTGGACCTTGGCCGGCGCATTTGACGCTGGCTCGGCGCTGGTCAGCTCCGGCAAGGACTTCGGTGCGGTCTTCTATGACTACGCCGACCCGATCCCGCAGGTGGTTGAGGCCTACAGCAAGGGTGGCAAGCAGATCCCTGCCATCGTCACCTGGACCTCAAACAACGGTATGGCCAAGGTTTGGGAAGAACGACTCGGCACTCCCGATGAGTTCGCGCTTTTCCACACCAACGCTCTGACCTGGGAGAGCCGGGCCTCAGTCACCGCAGTCATGAGTGAACTGGCAGGCAACACCGTCGAGCCCGTCGTGATCGTGCCCCGCCCCTTCGTCCAGGCAGAGAAGGGCTACTACCTGTCCGACCGCCCCGACGACTACCCGGGTCCCAGTGCGCTCATCCCCGATGAGCTCATGACCCGCATGCTCGCCGGCTGACCGGACGACCACTCCCGGTCGGGGGTGGGGGCAGACGTCCTCACCCCCGACCGGCCCCAATTCACTGCTAGCCAGCCTGATGTGACGAGAGGTGCCGACCGTGGCCGACCACACCCCCACAGCCGTGCGCGACCGCGAGACGGTCGGACCCAGCGGCTCCCTGCTCCTCTCGGCGTCCGGTCTCTCCAAGCGGTATGGCGCCGTTCAGGCCCTCGATGATGTGAGTCTGGACCTGGCCCCTGGCGAGATCCACGCCTTGGTCGGTGAGAACGGATCCGGCAAGTCCACCTTGGTCGGCATCGTCAGCGGAACCGTTGTCAAAGACCAGGGCCGCCTCACCATCGGCGGCGACATCGTGTCCGCGGCGCGCCCCGCCGTTTCTCAAGGGCATGGCGCCATCACCGTGTTTCAAGACGGGTCGCTCATCGATGACCTCACAGTGGCGCAGAACCTCTTCCTCGGGACTGACGGGGTCCATCGACCGAAGTTCTCCAAGATCGCCCACTGGGCAGAGGAGCTGCTCGGTGCCTACGGCTTCGACATCGACACGACCCTCAAGGCTTCAGCGCTCCCTCCCGGAGATCGCCAACTGGTCGAGATCGTCCGAGCGGTCGCGGCCGAACCCAGCGTCCTGATCCTCGATGAAGCCACGTCCGCTCTGGACTCCGAGGGCGTGGACATCGTGCTCGAACTCATGCGGCGCGTCGCAGCCAAAGGCAGCGCCGTTCTCTTCGTCACCCATCGACTCTCCGAAGTGATGCGGGTCGCGCATCGCGTCACGGTCCTTCGCGACGGCCAGTTTCAAGGCACCCACGACGCTGCGCAGACCACCCCGCACAAACTCGTCGAACTCATGGCCGGCACCCGGGTCGACCTCGAATTCCCCGAGCGTGGGGACGACGACGGTCAAGCGGTGTTGACCGCCAGCGGCCTGCACGGCTACGGCTTCGGTCCCGTCGACGCCGAGCTTCGCGGCGGGCAGATCGTGGGCATCGCGGGCGCCGATGGCAACGGTCAGTTGCCCTTCCTCAAGGGGCTCGCCGGGATCGGTGACAACGGTGGCGCGGTCGAGGTCGGCGGCAAGCGGCTGAAGTCCTATGGCGCCGCGGTCGACGCAGGCGTCGTCTATCTGAGTTCGGACCGCAAGACTGAGTCTTTGTTCGGCGGACTGACCGTGGGCGACAACATCGGCCTTGGAGTTCTCGACACGCTCTCCATCGGCGGGCTGATGCGCGTCGGTCGCGAGAAGGCATTCGTCGGTCAGGCCATCGACCAATACGGAATCCGGGTCAACCACCCCGGCCAGTTGCCGACGGAACTCTCCGGTGGCAACCAGCAGAAGGTGGCGCTGGCGAGAGTGCTGGCGATGAAGCCCAAGATCGTGCTCATCGACGAGCCAACGCAGGGCGTCGACGTGCGGTCCCGCCTAGATATCTACCGCTTCCTGCGTGCCATCGCCGACAGCGGCAGTGCCGTGGTGGTCGTCAGCTCCGATGCCTCGGAGCTCGCCGGGCTGTGCGACCGCATCCTGGTGATGAGCCGCGGCACGGTCACCGCTGAGCTCGTGGGAGCCTCGGCCACCGAGGAGTCGATCGTCGGCGCGTTCGCCGTCGAACACGAACTCGCCGGTGGAACTGAAGCCCACAGTGCCGAGACAGCAACGGACAGCACTGCGGCCCCGCGCCGGGCGCGCCGCCAGTCCTGGCTTCGTCGCTCGGTCTCGGCTGACGGCATCCGGCTCGCAGCCCTGGTCGGACTGATGGTGCTTCTGGCGCTGTTCGCTCAATCCAAGAACGACACCTTCCTCACCCAGCCCAGCCTCTATAACGTCGCGCTGCTCGCGCTGCCGCTGATCGCGGTGGCGTCGGCCCAATACTTCGTGCTCCTCGTCGGAGGTATCGATGTCTCCGTCGGCGCGGTCATGACCTTGTCGCTAATCCTGATGTCCGAGTGGGCCGGGACCGGTGGTGCTGCCAAGGTGCTACTAATCGGCCTACTCGTCTCGCTGCTGCTCGGCGTCACCGTCGGCGGTGTGAACGCACTGCTGGTGGAGAAGGTCGGCATCTCGCCGGTGATCGCGACGATCGCGACGCTCGGAGTCGTCTCCGGCATCGGCTACATCATGCGGCCGACCGCGGACGGCCTGATCTCCGCCTCGTTGGCCGAGCAGTTGATGTTCCGCAAGGTTGGCCCGATTCCGATTGCGTTGATCGTCCTGGTGGCCCTGCTGGTGGTGGCGGATGCCTGGTTCCGGCGCACCGGCTCCGGCCTGCGGCTGCGCGCCGTGGGACTCAACGGGCTGTACGCCACCCGCTTGGGCATTCCCGCGGCCCGGCTGCGCACCCTCTGCTATGTGCTGTGCGCATCGATCGCTGGTCTCGCGGGTGTCATCCTGGCTGCGCAGGTAGGCATCGGTGACCCGAATGCCGGCAACTCGTTCACTCTGCTCGCCATCGCCGCACCAGTCCTCGGTGGTGCCGCCCTCTCCGGTGGGCACGGCTCGTTAGTGGGTGCTGCGATCGGCGCCGGCATCTTGGTGCTCAGTCAAAGTCTCGTCGCCGTCTTGGCCTTGGACAACGGTGCCAGCTTCGTCTTCGCCGGCGTCCTCACCCTCTTTGCCCTGCTCAGTTCGGGTGAGAGTCTCGCGCGGCTGCGTCGCCTCATGGGCCAGCGGTTCGCGCGTTCCTGATCCCATCCGACGCACGGAAGAAGGACCCCATGGGCAAACTCACCGCACGCATGGCCGTGATCACCGGCGCCGCCTCGGGTATCGGACTGGCCTCCGCCCGACGCTTCGCTGCCGAGGGCGCCACGGTGGTGCTCTGGGACCGCGACGCCGAATCGCTCGCGCTCGCGGTGAAGACTGTGGAGGCCGACGGCGGCTCGGCGTTCGGCGTCGAAGCGGACGTCTCTGATCTGGCGTCGGTCCAGGCCGCGGCCGGGCGCACGCTTGACCTGGTCGGCAACGTGACGGTGCTGATGAACAACGCGGGCGTGCTCGATGACTACGCCCCGATCCTGGAGACCGACGAGGACCTCTGGGGCAGGATCATCGGCATCAATCTGACCGGTGTCTATCGGGTGACCAAGGCCCTGCTGCCCTCGATGCTCGAGGCGGGAGGCGGCACCATCGTCAACACCTGCTCTATCGCGGGCCTGGTCGCCGGTGGTGGCGGCACTGCCTACACCGCCTCCAAACACGGCGTCCTGGGCCTGACTCGCCAACTCGCCTTCGACTACGGCCAGCAGGGCATCCGGGTCAACTGCATCTGCCCGGGCGCCGTCGAGACCGGGATGACCAAGGCCCTCTTTGAAGCCGGCGACGCCGACGTCATGGACTCGGTCAACAGCGTCCCCGCGGGCCGCTTCGCCCAACCCGACGAACTCGCCAACCTCGCCCTCTTCCTTGCCAGCGAGGACTCCTCCTTCTCCCACGGCGCACACTTTGTCGCCGACGGAGGCTGGACGATCCGCTAGACCCGCGTGGTCGAGACGCCTGCGGACTTGTCAGCAAGCCTCAAGCGCAGGCACATCACGATAGATCTCGACCACCAGTGGCCTCGGCAACTCACTTGTCGGTGCGCCGATTGGGACGCGCCGGGTGCCGGTGTGGTCGACCAGGTAGTAGCCGTCGTGGGCATCGCGCCAGACATAGATGCCCGGAAAGGGTTGCCTGACGTCCATCGGACCGTGGGTCTTGATCCGGTGGTGCCGGGTGCTCATCGGCCCGTAGTTGCCCACCCCGCTGACACCGCCCTGCTCATGGGGAACGGTGTGGTCGACCTGCATGGTGCGAGACAGGCTCGAGGAGAAGGGGTAGGTGTCGGCCGGCGTCATCAGACGCACGGCCTGTCTATGTCGATCGGGGATCTCATAGGCATCGACCGGCGCCTGACCCTCGAGATCGAGGACCGGGGTGATCTTGAACTTCGCCTGCGGCCCCAGCACGCTGCGCACCCACGCCTCGGTCACCGGACCGTGGCCCTCGAGGCGCATCACTTCGTGGGTGCCAGCGTAGGTGTGGACGTAGAGGTGCACGGGCGGCAGCAGGTCGTGGATCGGGGTGTCGTCGGGCTTGCCGGGGTTGCCCAGCAGGAGCAGCGCGGCATGGACCCGGCGGGCGTCTTGATCCAGGTCGGGCAGCACGTCGCGCAGGTGGCGCTCCTTGGCATCGACAGCCGCGGCGATCTGGTCGATGGTCGCGACGTCGGCGCGGATGAGGTAGCTGGCCATCCCGTTGGCCTCCTCGCGGCACTTCTTGGCGAACCTCGCCTGAGCGGCCTGCTCCTCCCTGGCGCGAGCGGCAGCGGGCGCGGCTTGGGCGACCTTGGCCTCCACCAGTGCCTCGAACCGCGACCATGGGATCCGACCATCGGCCGACTCGGCCACGGCCGCATCGACGAACATCGCCTCGTCCTTGGACAGGTTGCGGGTCTTGGCGACGACGTGGCGGGCGTAGGAGAGTCGGACCTCGCCGGCCTCGATCCGGCCCCGAAGGCTGGGGTGGCGGTGGTGCAGGTCCAGCGCGTCGGCCATCAGCGCCGCGGCGGCGTATACCGATCGCCCGATCCGCGCCCCCAACTCCGCGGCGGCGAACTCGGTCACCTCGGGCGTGCCCTCGCCGCCATACATCCGCGACTTCTCACGCCCCGGCTTGCCCACCTCATCGGCACGAAGCCGCGCCGGGTGGTGGATCACCGCCCACTGGTAGGCGATCCGCAGCAGGTCGTTCTCGCGTTCGCGGATCTCTTCAGCGCGCTGACCGGCGAGGGCGAGGAGGTCACCCTCGCCCATCTCTGCCAGCGCCGTGGTGGTCATGAATCAAGCCAACACGAGCCCACCGACAAGACGGTCCCAGGTCGGGGGTTCTGTCTCAGCATTCGAACACTTGATCGAAAATAGTCCTGATGGGACTTGGCCCTGACGTAGTCGGAGCTGTCGTGGGGGTGGGGGAACGGCGTGGTTCAATCCAGTGGAGCGTCAACCCAGCCGACCAACCGGCTACCAATTCCCAGGGGCTCTTCTCGATGGTGACCGGGCAGCGGAGGCGGTAGGTCGGAGTGCTGGTGGGAGTCGCAACTGACGTAAGTGAACGTCGGCCACCATTTCTTCGGCCGGGCTTTCTCAGCGAACCCGCAGACGTTGCACACCAGTTCGACCCAAACTAGCTTCTTGCCGATGCGGTTGGCGCGGGACTGAACCAGCCAGGGCGGCGGGCTGTTCTCGATCTCATCCAACTGGGCTTCGGTGAGCTTCGTAGGCAGGCCGTGCCGGCTGGCCATCTCCACGGGGATGTTCAAGCGTTGGGCAGCCTCGCGTCGGGTGAACATCGCGCTCAACGATAGTCAGTGCGGGCTAGAGGACATCCTTCTGAGTTGCCACCCGTACACAGGTCTGGGGACCGCGGCTGACGAACGAATGCAGAGTTCGACCTCGTGCAAAGGCGCTGCACCCGTCGCGGGAATGCGACGCACACGCGGTGGAATGGGCGCCTGGTGCGTCGACGGACGTACCGAACGCCGCGTCCCGGCCTCATCGCAGGCGGGCGGTCGGAGCGAGGAGCGTCGATAGGTACGTCGGTCGGCGCCCATGCCGCCCCACTGAGTCAATCTGGCCGGAAGGACGCGGACCCGCCCCAGTACCTCCAGCAGGCGAAGCTCAGTCGGAAGTCAAAGCGGGAGCGGCGCTTGAGACTGCTGGCTCGTGATGCTGGTGGGTGATCACGTCAGCCATCGTCGGTGCCTTCACTGCAGCGGCCTTCTCCTGACGCTCCTGCTCGCGATCGACCGCGCGGGAGTTGCGGGTGGCTTTGGCGACCCACATCCGGCCGGCGGACTCCGACATGTGGCACAGGCCCGGGATCTGGGGGTATTGCTGGCACAGGGTGGGGCCGGTGCGGGTCGAGGAGGTGGGAGGCTCGATAGGAGCGGAGCGCGAGCCAGAGAGGCCGACGGCTGCAAACAGCCGCCGGCTCTCGGCACCGCAGGTCGCACAAGACACCGACTCAGGCGGGGGGCTGGGGGTCCAGTGCTCCGCGCGGGTCTGACAGTCGCGGCATTGGTAGTCCACAAGGATCGACATGACGAATCAGTTCACTCGTAGCAGTACGGCGCGTGCTGGTTTTCGGCCCAGTCGTCAGGGTCGTGGGTGATCCACACAGTGGCCTCCTCGGCTTCGGCGATCCGTTTGATCCGGCGCAGCGAATCCAAGGCGACGCGGGTGTCCCAGTCGATCGGGAAGTGGTACTCCAACTCGAGTGCGGAGCGCAGGTGCACGGCGTCACCGGTGAGCAGGAACGTACGCGAGGCCAGTCGAACCTTCAGGCTCAGCTCGCCCGGGGTGTGACCGGGCATCGAGAGCAGCACAAGGCTGCCGTCGCCGAAGAGGTCGAGGTCGCAGCCGGGCACCTCGCGCCAGTCGTAGCCCTTGGTCCGCTCCAATTGGTCGGGCATGTAGCAGAACGCTCCGATAGGAGCCGGGAAGCGTGCGAACGCCATCTCGCCGCCACCGATGTAGTGCTTGGCCTCTGGGAAGAGGTGAACGCCGCCTGCGTGGTCGAAGTGGAAGTGCGAGGTGATCACGTGGGTCACGTCAGAGGTCTTGTAGCCCAGAGCCTCGACCTGCTTGTCGACCGCCTGGTCCGGGGTGCCGCCGATGCCGAGACCGTCGGCCAACTCCTGGCCATACATCCCGACCGGGTCGGTGATCGCCTCCGGCGCGATGCCGGTGTCAAAGAGCACGAGGCCTCGCGGATGCTCGATCAGGAACGACGGCATTGGGATGGTGACCATCCCCGAGAGGCCATACATCAGGCTGTTGGAGTCGACGGTGAGTGTCGGGCAGTCCAACGCCCACATCTTGCGTGCAAATCCCAGGGACATCGGCTAGTCCTTCCGTGCTCGGTTGAGAGCACCACCGTGCTCCCGCCGAGGGGGCAAACGCCGTCCCACTTTGCGACAGGGCCGGGACACTGTCGCAAACTCGCACACTCCCGACGACTCGGCCGGGCATTGACTAGCGATATGAGCACAGGCCACAGCACCGCGGGTCAGATCGCCACGCTCGTGGGGCCCGCAACAGCCGAACTTCAGGAGTACGACGTGCCCGCCCCCGGCGCCGGTGCCGTGGTGCTCAAGATCCGCCGGGCCAATGTCTGCGGCACGGACGTCCACCAGTGGCACTACGAGTCAGCGGCGCTGCGCGACTCGGGTCTCGGCCACGAATTCGTCGGCGAGATCCTGGCCCTGGGCGACGGCGTCACCACCGACTTCGCCGGTCAACCAGTCTCGGTCGGCGATCGCGTGGTGCCGGTCTACTTCCTGACCTGTCATCGCTGCCCACCCTGCCTACGCGGGGAGTTCAACCTGTGCCAGAACGGGCTGGCCGAGTGGAAGATCAAGCCCGAGGTCTCCCCACACTTCCGCTCCGGCTTCGCCACGCACTACTACCTCTTCCCCGGCCAGTACTTCTACAAAGTGCCAGACGAGGTCGACGACGAGACCGTCGCCGGCGCCAACTGCGGTCTGGCCCAGATGCTCTTCGTCATCGACCAGGTCGGCATCGAGCCGGGCGAAACCCTGGTCATCCAAGGCGCCGGTGGCCTCGGTTTGTACGCCGCAGCGGTCGCTCACGAACGCGGCGCCCGAGTGATCGCGATCGACGGGGTCCCCGAACGCCTCGCGCTCGCCGAGGAGTTCGGTGCTTCCGAGACGATCAGCCTGGCCGACTATCCCGAGTCGGCGGACCGGGTCGCGCGGGTCCAAGAACTCACCGGCGGGCTCGGCGCCGACATGGTGCTCGAGGTGACCGGTGTCCCGGCGAGCTTCGTTGAGGCCATCGACATCGCCCGCACCGGCGGTCGGATCGCATCGGTTGGCAACCTCAACGCCGAGGCAGAGGTGACCATGATTCCCGGCATCTTGACGCGCAAGAGCGTCCACGTGCACGGCGTCCTGCGCTACCACCCGCCCTACCTACACAAGGCCATCGCCTTCCTTGCTCGGCGGCAGCACGCCCACCCGTTCCACGCCTTCGCCGACCGGTCCTACCCGCTAGTTGAGGTGACCGCGGCGCTCAAAGCGGGTGAGAGTCGATCGGTCGCCCGTGTCGCCATCGTTCCCTGACCCATCAACCCCTGCCCTCAAGCACGACTGAGAGGACCCACCGTGGACTTCCCGACCCAGCTCTTCATCGACGGAGCGTGGACTGACGCCAGTGACGGCGCCACCTTCGATGTCATCGACCCCTCGACCGGTGAGCTCATCGCCAAGGTCGCCGACGCGACCGAGGACGACGTCCGCGCCATGATCGACGGCGCCGCGTTCGCCCAGGACCCCTGGGCGGCGATGCCCGCGGTCGAACGTGCCGCGATCCTGCGTCGGGCTGCCCGGATCTTCGAGGAGCGCATCGACGAACTGGCCCAACTGCTCAGCCGCGAGCAGGGCAAGCCGGTCGCACAGGCAATCGGGGAGTGGCAGTACGGCATCGGCTTCCTCGACTGGTTCGCCGAGGAAGCCCGCCGGGTCCACGGCACCACCATCCCGGCCACGACCAGCGCGAAGCGGATCATCACCCTGAAGCAGCCGCTGGGCGTGACCGCCTGCATCACCCCCTGGAACTTCCCTTCGTTGCAGATCCTGCGCAAGCTCGGCGCCTGCCTGGCCGCCGGTTGCACGATGGTCCACAAGCCCGCCGAACTCACGCCGCTCTCGGCGCTCGAGATCGCCCGAGTCTTCGCTGACGCAGGACTCCCGCCGGGCGTCCTGCAGGTGGCGACCTCCGACGACGCCCCCAAGGTCAGCGGGGTCTTCATGGCCGACGCCCGGGTGCGAGCGATCTCGTTCACCGGCTCCACCGAGGTCGGCAAGATCCTGATGCGCGGCGCGGCCGACACGATGAAGCGGGTCTCTCTGGAGCTGGGCGGGCACGCCCCGTTCATCGTGTTTGAGGACGCCGACATGGACCTGGTCCACCGCGAAGCGATGGCGGTCAAGTTGCGCAACATGGGCCAGACCTGTGTCTCGGCCAACAGGTTCTTTGTCCACGAGTCCGTGGCCGACGTGTTCAGCAAGCGACTGGCGGAGGCCTTCGCCGAGCTCACAGTTGGCAACGCACTGGAAGGCGGCACTGATGTCGGTCCGCTGGTCGAGGAGGCCGCGCTGGTCAAGGTCGAGGCGCACGTCGCCGATGCCGTCGCCAAAGGTGCCCAGGTCCTACTCGGTGGCAAGCGCGCCGAGACCGACACCGAATCGCGCCTCTACTTCGAGCCCACCGTCATCCGCGGCGCCGACGAGACCATGCTGCTGGCTCAGGAGGAGACCTTCGGCCCCGTCGCCCCAATCTTCACGTTCACCGACGAGGACGATGTCGTCCGCCGTGCCAACGACTCCGACTACGGTCTGGCGGGCTACTTCTTCACCCGCGACCTCAACCGCGCGATCCGGGTCGCCGAGCGACTCGACTACGGCACGGTCGGTGTCAACGACGCCCAGATCTCGGCCGTCCAGGCGCCGTTCGGCGGGGTCAAGCAGTCCGGGATCGGCCGCGAAGGGGGAGCGCTGGGCATCGAGGAGTACCTCGACACCAAGTACCTCTCCCTCGGCGGACTGTGATCCTCCGGGACAACTCATGGCCGACTTCACATTCGCGGAGCTGACACCGACCGCTTTCCTCCGGCGCTCGGCACAGGTGTACGCCAACAGGGACGCGGTCGTCGACGGCGACCTGCGGTTCACCTACGCCGAGCTCTACGCCCGTTGTCTGGCCGGCACCGGCGTGCTGGCTGGTCTCGGTGTGCAGCCGGGCGACCGGGTTGCCGTATTGGCGACCAACGGCCACGAGCTGTTGGAGATGCACTACGCGGTCCCGATGCGTGGTGGCGTCCTCGTGCCGTTGAACATCCGTCTCTCACCCGAGGAGTTGGGTTACATCCTTGAGCACTCGGGTGCCTGTCTCCTGGTGCTGAGCGAGGAGTTCGCCGACATCGGCGCCCAGGTGGCGGCTGCGGTGGGGATCCCGGTCCTGCAGGCCGGCCCCGGCAGCGAGTACGAGCGACTGCTCGTGGACGCCCAGCCCGCGGAGGTCGCCTGCAAGGACGAGCGCGGACTGCTCGGCATCAACTACACCAGCGGCACCACCGGCAAGCCCAAGGGCGTGATGACCCACCACCGCGGCGCCTATCTCCAGAGCCTCTCATTGCTGGTGCACAACCAGATGGATCAGAGCACGGCGTACCTGTGGACGGTGCCGATGTTCCATTGCAACGGCTGGTGCCTGACCTGGGGTGTGACGGCGATCGGTGGGCTGCACGTGTGCTTGCGCAAGATCGATCCCGAGCAGATCTGGGTGCTGCTGCGCGACCACGGCGTCACCCACTTCAGCGCGGCGCCGACCGTGCTCACCATGGTGGCGGGGGCGCAGGGTGCGGCCGGACCGCCGCTGGAGTCTCGGGTCAACGTGACGACAGGCGGGTCGCCACCGTCGCCGACGCTGCTGGGTCGGATGGACCGACTGGGCATGGATGTCACCCACCTCTACGGCCTCACCGAGACGTTCGGCCCGATCGGCATCAACGAGTGGCAGCCGCAGTGGGACGACCTCGACGCGGATGCCCAGGCTGGGTTGCGGGCCCGTCAAGGCGTCGGCAATGTGATCGCAGAACCGCTCCGGGTCGTCGACGCCAAGGGTGTCGATGTACCGCGTGATGGGCAAGCAGTCGGTGAGATCGTGGCCCACGGCAACGATGTGATGCTCGGCTACTACCGCGACGATGCGGCCACCGATGCGGTGACGATCGATGGCTGGTTCCGCACCGGCGACCTGGCGGTCATGCACGACGACGGCTACCTGGAGATCAAGGACCGGGCGAAGGACATCATCATCACCGGTGGAGAGAACGTCGCTTCGGTCGAGGTGGAGCGCGTCATCGATGCTCACCCGGACGTCATTGAGTCCGCGGTCGTGGGGGCGCCGGACGAGCGGTGGGGCGAAGTCCCGATCGCATTCGTGACGGTGCGCGCCGGGGCCGAACTCACGGTGGAACAGATCGCCGATCATGTGCGCGCACACCTGGCCGGCTTCAAGGTGCCAAAGCAGATCTACTTCAGCGCGATCCCCAAGACCTCCACCGGGAAGATCCAGAAGCAGGTGCTGCGCAAGTCTCTCCGGGACGACGAATGACCGCCTCGCTCACCGGTGTCGGTGTCACCAGTTTTGGTCGACAACCCGGACCGGACTCGTTGGAGTGGCAGGTCGACGCTGCCACGCTCGCACTTGGCGACGCCGGGATCGACCCGGACGATGTCGACGCGGTCATCGCCGGATACTCCACCGTCGCCAGCCACCTGATGCCCGCCAACCTGTTCTCCGAGCGGTTCGGCCTCCGCCCGGCGACAGCGTTTGGGATGAACGTCGGCGGTGCCACCGGGTTGGCCATGCTCGCCCAGGCGGCGCGGTTGGTCTCGGTTGGTGCTGCGCGACATGTGCTGGTGGTCGCCGGAGAGGACCGCGCCAGCGGCCAGAGTCGTGAGACCTCGACCCGGGTCCTGGCCCAGGTCGGACACGCCAAATATGAGGTCCCACTAGGCGGTACCGTCCCCGCCTACTACGCACTGCTCGCGTCGCGGTATCTCTGGACCTACGGCCTCGAGCCGGATGCGCTGGCGTCGTTCCCTGTGCAGATGCGTGCGCATGCCGCCCGCAAACTCGGTTCGCAGTTCCAAAAGCCCATCACGGCCGAGGACGTCCTGGCCTCACGCCCGGTCGCCGAGCCGCTGCGGCTTCTCGACTGTTGCCCGGTCTCTGATGGAGGCGCCGCCTTCGTGGTCTCGGCGGCACCGACCGACACTCGTTCGCTGGCGATCGCCGGCACTGGCCAAGCACACCAGCACCAGCACCTCTCGGCCCTGGTTCCGGGAAGCTCCGGCGCCGCAGTGGCAGCGCAACGAGCATTGAGCGAAGCCGGGTTGACCTGGGATTCGGTTGACGTCTTCGGCATCTATGACAGCTTCTCGATCACCGTCGCCATGCTGTTGGAGGAGATCGGTCTCACGCCGCCCGGTCGGTCGGGGGCTTACGCCAGAGCCGGTGCATTCGAAGTCGACGGGCGATACCCGATGAACACCCACGGTGGCTTGCTTTCCTATGGCCACTGCGGCGTCGGCGGCGGCATGGCACATGTGGCCGAGGTGGCCACCCAGTTGCGGCACGAACGAGGGGCAAGCCAAGTGGCTGGTTGCGAGGTCGGCTACGTGCACGCCGATGGGGGCGTTCTCTCAGCGCATGTCGGCGTCGTCCTCAGGAGGGGGGCGTGATGCGGACGCCCGAACTCGACTGGACCCATGGAGAGTCGACGTTGCTGGTGATCACGTGCGCGCGCTGCGGAAACCACTGGTACTTGCCGCAGGTGCACTGCCCGGTCTGTGGGTCAGTGAATTCGGATGCGACGCCCGCGGCTGGCGGCGGGCTCTGTGTTGCGGTCACGCGGCTGCACGTGACCGCTGATGGCCAGGACGCTCCGGTCAGGTTGGCCCTGGTCGAACTCGACGAGGGGCCGGTCGTCATGGGTCGGGTTCATGACGCCGACCTTGCTCCGGGAGATCGGGCCCACGTCGACTTCCGTCTCGACGGGCCCAACGGTGTGCTCGTGCCCAGCTTTGCCAAGGAAATGCCCCAGAAAGGCAGCGTGTCGTGAACGACCTCGATTTCTTTCATCGGCCCACGTCGGTAGCTGTCGTGGGGGCCTCGGACGATCCGGAGAAGATCGGCGGCCGTCCGCTGCGCTACATGCGTGAGTTCGGCTACGCCGGAACCGTTGTGCCGGTGAACCCCAAACGCGAAAGCGTGCAGGGAATGGCGACGGTGGCCCGCCTTGAAGACTCCCCGATCGTGCCCGACGTGGCGCTGATCGCCGTGCCGGGTCAAGCTGCTGTGGAGGCCGTCCGGGTTGCTGCCGAGATGGGCGTCAAGGGTGCCGTGGTGATGTCATCCGGCTTCGGAGAGACCCACACGGCCGATGGACTGCACATGCAAGAGGAGTTGCTCGCTCATGCCCGCAAGACCGGGATGCGGGTGGTCGGCCCGAACTCGCAGGGGCTAGCCAGCTTCCATTCCGGCGCCGTACTCGGTTTCTCGACGCTTTTCACAGAGGAACCGCCCGCCGACGGCCCCGTCGGGATCATCAGTCAGAGCGGCGCGTTGGCTTCGGTGCCCTATGGCATCCTCCGTCGCCGCGGTATCGGCGTCCGTTACGCCCACGGAACCGGCAACGACCTTGACGTCAGTGCGGCCGAGTTGGCGGCTGCTGCGGCCGAGGATCCTGACCTGCGTCTGCTGCTGCTCTACCTCGAGAACGTCAGGGATCCCGAGTCCCTGGTGGCTCTCGGCGAGGCCTCACGCCGGCGCGGCGTCCCTGTCGTCGCGCTGGTGGGAGGTCGCAGTCAGTCCGGCAGCCGGGCCGCAGCCTCGCATACCGGTGCGCTGGCAACCGAACGTCGGGTGCTGGATTCGTTCTTTGAGCGCGTCGGGATCTGGCAGGTCCACAGCGTCAAGGAACTCGTCGCCGCCAGTGAGCTCTACCTTCAGGATTGGCAGCCCTCCGGTGACGGCCTCGCTGTGGTCAGCAACTCGGGCGCGGTCTGCGTCCTGGCGGCCGATGCGGCTGAGGATGCAGGGCTCCCCCTGGCCACGCTCTCTGACGACACAGTCACCCGGTTGAAGGCCGAGTTGCCGGCGTTCGCAGCTACCACCAATCCGGTGGACGTCACCGCCGCGTTGCTCACCGACAGCGGTCTCTTCGGACGCGTGCTTCCGATCCTTGGCCAGGACCCGAGCGTGCATGCGTGCCTGCTGGGGATCCCGGTCGCCGGACGCGGCTATGACGTGGAGCGGTTCGCCCGCGACGCGGCGGGGTTCGCCGCGAGCGGGACACCGCTCGTGCTGGCGGTGCCGCAGCCGAACGTGGCGAAGCCCTTCGTTGACGCCGGGCTGCCCGTCTTTGAGGAGGAAGCCAGCGCGATCGCGGCGTTGTCGCAGTACCTCGCACATCGGCATCGGATGGCGCGTGCTGAGTCTCTTCCCCGGCCGGCCGTGGGCGCCCGGCCAGGACAGGCCGTTGCCGGCCTCAACGAGGCCGAGAGTCTGGCTGCGCTCGCCGACCTCGGGGTGCCAGTCGTGGCTCACGAGCTGGTGAGTGCACCTGGGGACGTGGCTGCTGCTTTTGAGCGTCTCGGAGCCCACGAGGTTGTAGTCAAGGGCAGTACTACTGAGGCCACCCACAAGTCCGAACTCGGTTTGGTGCGGCTCAGGTGCGGGTCACCGCACGAGGCTGTCGCCGCGGCAGACGAGATCGCGGCCTCGGCATCGTCACATGGCGTGCAGCTCGATGGGTTCCTGGTCGCGCCGATGGTCCGCGGCCTGCATGAATCCCTGCTCGGCGCTAGCCTCGACCCCGTTTTCGGACCCGTCATGGTCCTCGGCGCGGGAGGCGTACACGTCGAGGCAGTGCCAGACACCCAGGTGCTGTTGGCTCCCTGCACCCTCGAGGAGGTGCACGAAGCACTCGCCCGGCTACGGATGGCGCCTCTTCTCGCCGGCGTTCGCGGGAACCCTGCCTCCGACGTTGATGCGTGGGCCAAGGCTGTCGTGCGCGCCTCCGAGGCACTCGCCGACCCCGCGTGTCCAGTGGCTGGCTTCGATGCCAACCCCCTCATGCTCCTAGAAGACGGGGTCGTCGCCGTCGACGCCGTCGTCCTCCAATCGGTGGTCGAGGAGCCCGCGTAGGGGCGTCACGAGGCCGGGTGAGTTCTGGCAGGGCAGTTCGTTCTAGGCGGACTCGACCGTGAGGATCGCGGCGGTGATGTCGTCCTCGGTCACGGGCGTTCCCAGGTTGGCGAGGTGGGGGGCGGTCATGGTGACGCGGGCGATCTCTCGGATCTCGGCGGGGGAGGGGCCGCTCATCCCGAGTTCGGTCAGAGTCACTGGGAGTCCGACGTCGCGCAAGAACCCGCGCAGTTCCTCGATCTCTGCGGCGGGTGCCCGCTCGGCCACGCGCTGCACCAGGGTTGCCCAGGCGACGTGCTCGCCATGCATTGCGGTCTTCGCGCCGCGGGCTCGCATCAGGCCACGGGTGAGCGAATGGGCGAGCGACAACCCACCGTTCTCAAAGCCCATGCCGCTGAGGAGTACGACGGCCTCGACCAACGCTTCCAGATCGTCGGTCACCTCGTTGCGGTCGCACGCGGCAAGCCCCGCAAGCGCGTGCGCACGCAGCGCCGTGTAGCAGGCGTCAGCAATCGCGACTCCGATCAGAAGCGGACGCGTGCCCAGGGTCGTCACGCCTGTGCCGGCCGCACATCCGGCCGCTTCGTAGGTCTTGGCAATGGCGTCGCCGATGCCGGCCCGCAAGAAGTGCGCGGGAGCCGTTGCGATCAACTCGGTATCGACCACGACCGCGTGCGGGTTCGCGACCAGTTGATCGACGGAGGCCATCTGGTGCTGGTCGTCATACATTGCGACGGCCTTGCTGGTCGGGCTGTCATTGGAGGCAACCGTTGGAACTGTCACCACGGGGACTCCGAGCCGCAACGAGACCGCCTTGCCAGCGTCCAGTGCCTTGCCGCCGCCGATCCCCACGACGACTCCGACTCCGACGCTGCGCACCGACGCGGCTATCTCGTCAGCGGCAGCAGCAGTGATCTCACCGGTCAGGGTTCGGACCTCTGGCACCAGACCCGAAGCGCAGAGGATTTCCTCGACGCGGGCGCCCAGGATCTCGCGAACGAAGGGATCGATCACAACCACGGGCCGAGTTCCATAACCTTGCACGAGATCGCCAAGCAACTCGAGGGCCCCGGGACCTTGGACGTATCGGAGCGGGCCGGCGAAAACCCGCGTGTGGCTCATGTCAGGTGCCGTCGACGATCGCGCGAAGCACCCGGGGTAGATCAACCCCGTACTTCGCCTCGAGGTACTCCTGCGAGCCGCACTCGAAGAACCCGTCCTCGAGCCCGACGCGAATCACGGGGCGCAGCACAGCCGCGTCAAACATCGCTTCGGTGACCAGTGTCGCGAGCCCACCGGTGGTCTTGTGGTTCTCGGCCACGACCAACCGGTCGTGTCGGCCTGCGAAGTCGAGCACGGCGTCCGTATCGAACGGCTTGATCGTGGGGACGTGCAGCACGCTCGCCTCGACACCCTGGTCGGCAGCGGCCTTGGCCGCATCGAGCGCCCGGCCCGTCATGTAGCCGGTGGCGATCACGCCGACCGACCCGTCACCCTGGCGCAGCCGGGCCGCCTTGCCGGGGATGAATTCGTACTCGGGCGGCAACTCAACGGGCACATGCCCACGCAGCAGTCGGACATAGACCGTCCCGGGGATATCGGCCACCGCACGCACGACTTGCCGAAGTTCGTGGGCGTCACAGGGATCGATGATCGTCAGATCGGCGATGCCCCGCATCATGTTGATGTCCTCAGTGGCCTGGTGCGTGGCTCCGTACCCGTTCAGCAGGCCGGGCATTCCGGCGAAGATCTTCACGTTCGCCATCGAGTGCGCACAGGCGATGGCGACGAAGTCGTAGGCCCGTCGCGTCACGAACACCGAGTACGTCGTGCAGTAGGCGATCTTGCCGACCTTGGCCAGCCCCGCCGCGGCAGCGATCAGGTTCTGCTCGGCCATGCCGACGTTGAAGAACCGATCCGGATGCTCGTCGCGGAACGGAAGGATGTCGCTGTAGCGGCCCATGTCAGCCGTCAGCGCGACGATCTCCGAACGCTCGCGACCCATCGCCGCCAGTTCATTGCCGAAGGGCGCGAGCACCGTTTCTTTGTCGGCGATCTCGATGAGCTCACCCATGCCGCGGGTCTGGCCAAAGATGGCGGTCTCGCTCATCGGTTGCTCTCCAGTTCTTCCATGAAGTCGCCCCATTCGTCGTCGCTGACGCGCACGAAGTGCGCGCGCGGCCGGGCCATGATCGTGGGCACCCCGAAGCCCGGGGTGGTCCGTAGCACGATGGCCTTCGGGCGGCCGTCCTGTTCGCGAGATGCAGCCAGTGCGTCGGTGAGTTGTTGCATGTCGTTGCCATTGACCTCGCGGGTATCCCAACCGAAGGCGCGCAGCTTGTCGGCGACCGGCTCGATGGCCACGGTGACCGGGCCGTCGGCTTGGATGCCGTTGCAGTCGACCAGGGCGACGAGGTTGTCGACGCCGAAGGTTGCACCGCTCATCAAGGCCTCCCAGGTTGAGCCCTCGTCGAGTTCCCCATCGGAGAACTCACAGAAGACCCGGGCTGGGGATCCGTCGAGCCGGAGCCCGAGCGCCATGCCGACGGCTTGACCGAGGCCTTGACCGAGTGAACCGCCCACGATGTCGATGCCGGGCGTGATATCGAAGGTGCTCATTGGCAGCCGCGAGCCGTTGAGCCCGTAGGTGGGCAGTTCGTCCTCGTCGAGGTACCCGCTGGCCGCGAGCACCGCGTACATGGCGATCGAGTAGTGGCCGGTGGAGAGCAGGAAGCGGTCTCGAGCCGCCCACGCCGGGTTCGCTGGATCGTGGCGCAGTTCGTGGAAGTAGAGGGCCGCCAACGTGTCGGCGATGCCCAGGCCTTGGGCGAGGTAGCCCTCACCCTTCCCGCGCGTCATCTCCATCATCAGCCGACGGAGTTGGTGCGCATGGTCCTTCAAGTCGGCTACGTCTGCGGTTTCTGGTGGGGCAAGAGTGGCGGGCATGCTGCCAGCCTCACGTGCACAGGGCCGATGTCGTTGTCCCAACTTGCGACAAGGGTCGGGAGGTTGCCTAGAAGTACTGCTTGTCGGGGTCGATTCGATACGCCTGGA
Source organism: Nocardioides sp. (assembly GCA_041581495.1). Lineage (GTDB taxonomy): Bacteria > Actinomycetota > Actinomycetes > Propionibacteriales > Nocardioidaceae > Nocardioides. Next base: position 22,807 of record JBFIDC010000001.1, read on the forward strand.
GCTTTCGATAGAGCGTTGAGCGCGAGATGCCGATGGATTGCGCTGCCGCAACCTTGTTGCCGTGATGCTGCTTAAGGGCAGTCAGGATTGCCCCGAGCTCGAGCTCTTCCATGGCCGAGAGGGTTCGTTTGCGTGAGTTGCCTTGGAGTTCGACTGGCAAGGCGTCCGGGCCGATCTCGGGACCGATGCAGGCCGAGAGCACTCCCCGGATCGTGGTGTCGAGTTGTCGCAGGTTGCCGGGCCATGGTGCGCGCATCAGGCAGCGCAGAGTTGCTGACGCGAAGTGGAGTTGACGCTCGCCGCGGTGCTTCTCGAGCATCGCGGCAGCGGTCGGTGCGATGTCCTCGTGCCGGTCGCGCAGAGGCGGGAGGCTCACTCGGCCGACGCCGATGGTGTCGACGAGGCGTCGGAGCGAATGGCTGGGCTCGCCACCACCGGTCGTGAGAGTGGCCACGATGCGGGGGAGCCGCGGGTCGTCTTCGTCGTCAGGTTCCAGCAAGCTGGCGGTAGCCGCCGCGGCCTCGGGTGTCAGTTGCTCGATGTGCCTCAGGAGTACGGCCTCGGGACCGGACTCGAGAGCCGCCCGAAGCTTGTTGACGAAGTGAGTCGCCTCCTCCGCCCATCCTGTTGCTGACGCGTCCAGGATCAGCGTGTCCGCTTCGGGAACAGCCGCAGCAGCAAGCACCGCCTTGGCCAGGGCGAACTTCCCGACTCCAGACTCGCCTTCGACGATCATCGGGACCCCCCTTGCGGCGAGGCGGGTCGCATGCGCGATTGCCGTCACCAGGGCGGGACTCTGACCGGGCAAGATCACCGTGGGGTGCGGCAAGGTCGCATCGGGCGCTCCGACCTGGTCATGCGTTGGTCGCCCGATCTCGAACTCCACCACCGCTCCGATGACGGTCCCGTCACGTTCGACCGGGTGGCAGTGGGCGATCCGGAAGCGGCCACCCGTGGGAAGGCCGGATTGCGCCCCGTCCCCCCGAGAACCCATCGCAACACTGCGGACGTACTCCCACAACATGGCCCGGTCGATGCCTTCGAGCAGGTCGGTGACCTTGGGTCCGGCGATGAAGATGTCTTGACCGACGGCAGCCATGGGTGCGCGACGCGAGCCAATCGCAACGAGGTAGGCGTCGAGAAGTTGGCGTTCGCTGGTCGTGGCCTGGGCTAGCAGTCGACTCTCGACCTCTTGGGCCGTGCTGGTCATCAACGGCGTCAGGAGTGCGTTGCCGGATGTCGCCCGGCACGAGAGCGTGATGACGCCTTCGAGCCTGCGAGTCACCGGATGATGGACCGGCACGCCAACACAGGTGAAAGGCCTCAGGGCCTCGGCAAGGTGCTCGGGGCCGCTGACCTGGATGGCTGCGTTCGTCTCGATCACGCTGCCGCAGCCGTTGGTGCCGATGGATTCCTCGCTGTTGTCGAAGCCCATGTTGGCGTTGATCCGGTCAAACATTGGTGCGATCGAGCGATCCGGGGTCCACCGATGCACCAAGGTCGCCTCGTGATCGGCAAGGAGAACACCTGCCTCCAGCCCGGCCAACTGCTCTGCCAGCCGAGACAGCACGGGGTCGGCGGCGAGTCGAAGCGCCGCACGCGCGTGGTGCTCGCCACGGAACGTCAGTGTCGGGTTGGCGAGTTGGGCGCCGCTGCGAAGCGACCGCCGCCAGGACTGCAGCACCTGTGGCCGGACCTGCTTCTCCAGATGGCGGGGGATCACGCCGTCGGCGAGCAGGTGCTCGCGTGCGGCGTCGACCAGCTTTAACTCGCCCACTGGGACTGGCCTCCGACTCAGAAGTACTGCTTGTCGGGGTCCAGACGGTAGGCCTGGAGTTTGCGATAGAGAGTCGAGCGCGAGATTCCGATTGATTGGGCAGCCGCCACCTTGTTGCCGTTGTGCTGTCGCAGCGCGGTGAGAATTGCCCCGAGTTCCAACTCCTCCATCGCCGAGAGGTCGCGTTTGCGGGAGTTGCCCTGGAGTTCTAGGGGCAGGGCGTCGGGACGGATCTCCGGACCGATGGCCGTGGGCAGCAGTCCTCGAACCGTGGCGTCCATCTGTCGCACGTTGCCCGGCCAGGGTGCGCGCATCAAACAACGAAGCGTTGCCGAAGCAAAGTAGAGCTCCCGGTCACCGCGGTGCTTCTCTAGCAGCGCAATAGCCGTGGGTGCGATGTCTTCTTGTCGATCGCGCAGCGGCGGCAGCGTGATCCGGCCGACTCCGATCGTGTCAATCAGGCGGCGCAGTCCGGGGGCATCGGGCCCGCCGGTGGTCATCGTTGCCACGATCCGTGGTGTGTTGGGCAGCTCTTCGATGCCGTCGAGCATGGCGGAGGTGGCGGCCGCAGCCTCGGGCGAAAGCGCCTCGAGGTGGCGCAACACCAGCGCATCGGGCTCGAGTTCGAACTCGCGGCGCAGCAGGCTGACGAACTGGTTGGCCCCTTCGGCCCAACCGGCGGCGGCATCCACGACGGCGATCTTGTCGGCCTTGACCTGAGCCGATGCGAGCACCGCCCGCGCCAGTGCGAACTTGCCCACGCCGGACTCGCCTTCGATGAGCATCGGCACCCCCTTGGCGGCCAGCCGGGTCGCGTGGGTGAGGGCGTTGGCTAGCGCAGGGCTCTTGCCGGGCAGTGACACGGTGGCTTTGGGCAGGGTGGCGGTGCGCGGTTCCTCGCGCACTTGACGATCGACATCGAACTCAATGAGGGCGCCGATGACGCGGCCCTCCCGGTCGACCGGCTTGCAGCCGACGATCCGGAACCGGTCTGTGTTGAGCCCGATCTCACCCGGCGTCGTCGCGGAGCCGAGCGCCACGCCGCGGACGTACTCCCAAAGCATGGCGCGGTCGATGCCTTCGAGGAGGTCGGTCACCTTGGGGCCGGCGATGAAGATGTCTTGGCCCACGGCTGCCACCGGAGCCCGGCGCGAGCCGATTGCCACGAGGTACTCATCGAGGAGTTGTCGCTCGTTGGTCGAGGCTTGGGCCAGCAGCCGACTCTCGACCTCTTGGGCAGTGCTTGTCATCAACGGGGTGAGCAGCGGGTTGCTGGAGGTGGCCTGACAATTCATTGTGATGACGCCTTCGAGCCGTCGCGTGATGGGGTGGTGCACGGGCACGCCGACGCAGGTGAAGGGCCGCAGAGCCTCGGCCAGGTGCTCGGGCCCTGAGATTTGGATTGCCGCCCCAGACTCGATCACGGACCCGACGCCGTTGGTCCCGATCGTTTCCTCGCTGATGCAAAAGCCCACATTGGAATTGATGCGGTCCATCAACGGGAGGATGCCCGAATCTGATACCCATCGTCGGACGACTATGGACTCGTGATCGCAGAGCAGCACGCCGGCATCCAAACCAGCCAGCCCTTCGGCTAGGCGCGAAAGGACAGGGTCCGCGGCCAGCCTGAGTGCCGCGCGAGCGTGGTGCTCGCCGCTGAAGGTCAGCGCGGGGTTTGCCAACTCAGCCCCAGACGAGACCGACCGTCGCCACGACTCCAGAACGTCGGGGCGCATGTCCTTTGCCAAGTGGGCTGGAACATCGCCGCCACTGAGCAGGTGCTCGCGGGCTTGGTCAACGACGTGCAATGCCGTCATGGTCTACCTCCGGTTCCCCCCGAGGAGTCACAGTTCAGGGTCCTGTGACGCGTGTTACACAGTAGCCCCTGCCTTAGAGGCACCTCACTGTGCCGATTTGGGACACATCGCCTGCGGTCCGCGCCGCCCGGGGCGGACCTCTGCCGTTGCGAGGCTGACGGTGTCTCACGCGCCGTCGCACGCTCGTCCCGAAATGGGACAACTTATTGCGCCGGCTTCTCACCACGATGGGCGTGCCCGTCAGGGGCACCAGTCGACGAGAAGGGAGATGCGCGATGAGCGACGAGGTCAAGGCGGAGGGGGGGACCACGGAGGTCGACGCCATCGTCATCGGCTCGGGGTTCGCCGGGCTCTACAGCATTCACAAGCTGAGGAACGTTGACGGTCTCACCGTCCAGGCGTTTGAGAACGCTGGCGATGTGGGAGGCACTTGGTACTGGAACCAGTACCCGGGTGCCCGATCAGACACCGAGGTCAACGCCTACTGCTACTCCTTCGACAAGGAGCTCTTCCACGAGTGGAAGTGGTCCGAGCGGTACCCGCGTCAGGAAGAGATCTGGTCCTATCTCAAGCACGTGGCGGACCGCTACGACCTGCGACGAAGCATTCAGTTCGATACCCAGGTCGAGACAGCCACCTGGGACGAAGCGGCGAGTCAGTGGATCGTCACCACCGATGATGGCAAGGCTTGGCGTGCCAAGTTCCTCATCGAGGCAGTCGGGTTGCTGTCTGCTACCAAGGTCCCGCACTTTGCAGGCGAGGACCGGTTCAAGGGTCAGATACACCACACCGCCCGCTGGCCTCAGGGGGATGTCGACCTGAGCGGCAAGCGGGTTGGCGTGATCGGGACCGGCTCCAGCGGCATCCAGGTGATCAGCGAGTTGGCCGACAAGGTCGGTCACATGACCGTATTCCAACGCACCCCGCAGTGGGTCGTGCCATCCAAGCACCGACCAATCGCCCCGGGCTTGCTGGAGAAGATCGAGGCTGACTACGAGGGATATTGGCGCGACGTTCTCTACTCGGTCACCGCTTTCGGCTTCGAAGAAAGCGACATCGCCGCCGAGGACGTCTCGTATGAGGAGCGCATCAAGCGGTTCGAGGAGCAGTACGAGGACGGCGGCGGGTTCCAATACATGTTCGCGGCGTTCAACGACGTCGCGGTTAGTCGGGTTGCCAACGCCGCCGCCACCGAGGTGATTGCGGGCAAGATCCGCGAGACTGTCAAGGATCCGGTGACCGCCAACCTGTTGATCCCCAGCGATCTCTACGCTAAACGCCCGTTGTGCTGCGACGGCTACTACGAGACCTTCAACCGCGACAACGTCGAGCTTGTCGATGTCCAGCACGACCCCATCGTGGAGTTCACCGAGAACGGGATCCGCACTGAAGACGGCGTGGAGCACGAACTCGACGTTGTCATTTTGGCGACGGGCTTCGACGCGGTCTCGGGCAACCAGCTCAAGATCCAACATCGCGGTCGTGGGGGTGTTTCCCTGCACGATCACTGGGCGCACCGCCCTCGTACGCACCTCGGGTTGATGGCGCACGGGTTCCCCAACCTCTACATGATCTACGGCCCCATGGGTCCATTCACCAATCAGCCGCCGCTGCACGAGGCTCAGGTGAACTGGGTCGCCGGCACCATCCAGCACGTCCTGAACAACGACCTGGCCTCGATCGAGGCCACCGCGGATGCCGAGGAGGCGTGGATCGCCGAGAGTGACGAGGGTGCGTCTGGCACCTTGTTCGCGGTGACCAACTCGTGGATCAACGGGTCGAACATCCCTGGAAAGCCCATCATCAACATGTTCTACATGGGTGGGTCTGGGGCATACATGGACAAGATGGCGCACGAGGTGGAGACCGACTATCGGGAGAACTTCACCCTCGGCCACGCGCCTGTACCCGCGTGAGCATCAACCTCGAGCACTCGCAGGAGGTCCGCGACCTTGTGACGCGGACCTCCGCGTTCGTCCGAGAGGTCGTCGTCCCACTCGAGGACGCCGCCGCCGGTGACATGGTGCAGGCTGGCGGCGACACTTTCCGGCGTGAACTTCAAGCCGACGCCAGTGCGCGTGGACTGCTCAGCCCGCACGGGCCGCTCGAGTACGGCGGCCTGGGATTGGGGATGGTCGACCGCGCGCCGGTCTTCGAGGCCGCTGGTCATTCCCTCTTTGGCCCGCTCGCGATCAATGTGGCTGCGCCCGACGAGGGGAACGTGCACCTCCTGGCGCACATTGCGACTGCCGAGCAACGAGAGGAGTTCTTGCGCCCGTTGGTCCAGGGCCGGGTTCGCTCGGCGTTCGCCATGACCGAGCCAGCCCCCGGGGCAGGTTCGGATCCGACTGCGCTTCGGACAGCGGCCCGCCGAGTGGCCGGCGGCTGGCGGGTCTCAGGTGAGAAGTGGTTCATCACCGGCGCTGATGGCGCGGGCTTCTTCATCATCATGGCACGCACTGCTGGAGAACCCGGTGAGTCGCACGGCGCCACGATGTTCTTGGCCCCAGCCGACAGCGTTGGCATCAGTGTTGGCCGGCACATCGGCACACTCGACCGCTCGATGGTCGGAGGACACTGCGAGGTACGTTTTGACGACGTCTTCGTCCCCGACGAGAGAGTGCTCGGCGAGGTCGATCGAGGCTTTGCGAACGCCCAGGTCCGCCTTGGTCCGGCTCGGATGACCCACGTGATGAGGTGGCTCGGCGCCGCTCGGCGAGGGCACGAGATCGCCTTGCGCCACGTGGCCGAGAGACAGGGTTTCGGTTCTCGCCTGGCCGACCTCGGCATGGTTCAACAACTGGTTGCCGACAGCGAGATCGACATTGCGGCCACCCGCGCACTGCTGCTGCAAGCCTGTTGGGAACTGGACCAGGGCGAACGGGCCTCGATGTCGACCTCGATTGCCAAGACATTTGCTGCCGAGGCAATCGGTCGGATCGTGGATCGGGCCATTCAGATGTGCGGCGGGCTGGGGGTCAGCGACGATCTGCCGCTGGCCAGGCTGTCCCGCGAAGTGCGACCGTTCCGAATCTACGACGGGGCCTCCGAGGTGCACCGGTGGTCGATCGCCAAGCGCGCTGTCCATCACGCGACTGGGGCCAGGTCATGACAGACCTCACCCAGATCGACCTCGACCGACTCTCGCGGCACCTGGCCGATGCCGGTGAGCCAGTCTCCGGGCCACTGCGCGCTTCAGTGCTGGTGGGTGGGCGCTCCAACCTGACCTACCGGCTTGAGGACGACCAATCCGCCTGGGCGATGCGTCGTCCCCCGCGCAGCGGTGTCATCGAATCGGCCCACGACGTCATCCGCGAATACCGCATAGTCGAGGCCTTGCAGGGTCTCGAGGTCCCGGTGGCCCGAACGGTGGCCTGCGATCCCGAGGGTGTCGTGCTGGGTGCCCCATGCGCGGTGGTTGCCTTCGTGCCCGGTTTCACCGCACGTGGCCAAGACGATATCGCTGACTGGGACGACGCGAGCTTTGACGCGTGCGCCGACGCACTGGTCGCTGCGCTCGCGGCACTGCACGCGGTGGATCCCGACGCGGTCGGCCTCGGTGACTTTGGGCGGCCGAACGGGTATGCCTCGCGCCAACTCAGACGGTGGTCGGGGCAGTGGGACGCGATGGGTGCGCAGGATGAGCGAGCCGACCAGCTACGGACTTGGTTGGCTGGCCGGGTGCCCGAACAAGCGAGGTCAACGCTCGTGCATGGCGACTACCGAGTCGACAACGTGTTGCTTGACCCTCACGACCCGGGCCGGGTCTTGGCGGTCGTCGATTGGGAGCTCTCCACGCGGGGTGACCCCGTGGCTGACGTGGCCACAATGTGCGCCTACCGGCACCCAGCCCTTGATCTCGTCTTGGGCATCGAAGCGGCTTGGACCAGCCCTCGGTGGCCCTCGCCCGAATCGCTTGCCGATCGCTATGCCCGGCACGCTGGGACCGACCTCCCGGCATTCGGTTTCTATCTTGCTCTCGCCTTCTACAAGCTCGCGGTGATCGCGCAAGGCATCGTCTTCCGGCACGGCCTCGGGGTCACGGTTGGTGAGGGATACGAGGGGGTCGGTGCCAGCGTGCCTGTGCTCCTTGAGGCAGGCCTCGCGGCGGCGGCTGCCCATGACTGAGCAGCTCAGTGCCCTGGTTACGGGTGCCTCGCGGGGGATCGGGTTCGGAATCGCCGAACGGCTTGCTTCTCGCGGTTATGCGCTCACGATCGCGGCTCGCGACGCCGCTGCTTTGTCCGAGACCGCAGGCCGGCTCCGGGCAGTCGGAGCCCCCTCGGTCGTAGAGGTGCCCGGCGACCTCGCCGACCCCGACCACACCGCGGCACTGGCGCGCGCGCACGCGCAGAGATTCGGGCATCTCTCATGTCTGGTTCTCAACGCAGGTGTCGGGACAGCCGGCGGGATCTCGGAGTTCTCACCAAGACGACTCGACAAGACGATCGCGGTGAACTTACGTGCCCCCTTTGTCCTGCTCCAGCATTGCCTGCCGCTGCTGCGGGCAGCTGCGGGGTATGACCCCAATCGGGGGGCGCGGGTGATCGCGCTCGCCTCCATCACTGGAGTGTTTGCCGAATCCGGGCTCGCGGCCTATGGCGCGACCAAGGCCGCGCTGCTGTCTTTGGTCGAAACGTTGAACGTCGAGGAGTCCCCTCGCGGGGTGACGGCCACGGCGTTGGCGCCCGGATATGTCGAAACCGATATGACCGATTGGGTCCGCGATCAGGTGCCGGCCACGGAGATGATCCCGGTGGGTGATCTGGTCGAACTGGTCGACGCGATCATCAGCCTCAGCGCACGATCTGTTGTCTCAAGGCTTGTCATCAGCCGCGCCGGAGGCCCGGCGTACGGCGCCTAGAAGGAGTCCACAATGAACATGCTTGAGGGTCGTGCTGCCGTCATCACGGGTGGTGCTCAGGGTCTGGGCCGAGCGATCGCCGAACGTTTCGTTGCCGAGGGAGCACGAGTAGTCATCGGGGACGTCGACCTCGCCTCGGCGGCGGCGACCGTGGCCGATCTGGGTGGCGCGAGTGTTGCGCTTGCCGTTCGTTGCGACGTCACGTCGGAGGCCGACATGGCCCTGTTGGTGGCCTCGGCCGACGAGTTCGGCGGAGTGGATGTCATGGTCAACAACGCCGGGGTGCTGCGCGACGCCACCATGCGCAAGATGACCCTCGACGACTTCCGACTGGTGCTCGACACCCATGTTCAGGGCACCTGGTTGGGCACCCGTGCGGCCGCAGCCGTCATGCGCGAGCGCGGTGTGGGCTCGATCGTCAACATGTCGTCAATCTCGGGCAAGGTGGGGAATCTTGGGCAGACCAACTATTCAGCCGCCAAGGCTGGGATCGTCGGACTGACCAAGGCCGCGGCCAAGGAAGTCGCCCACCTCGGAGTGCGTGTCAATGCGATCCAGCCCGGTCTCATCCGCACGCCGATGACCGAGGCAATGCGCGAAGACATCTGGCAGCAGCGCCTTGGCGAGATTCCGATGGGGCGCTTCGGCGAGCCCGAAGAGGTTGCGGCAGTGGCCACGTTCCTGGCCGGTGACCTGTCGTCCTACATGACCGGGTGTGTGTTGGAGGTGACTGGTGGCCGACACATGTGAGGCCTATGTCTATGCCGCGGCGCGCACTCCCTTCGGTCGTTACGCCGGGGCCTTAGCGCAGATTCGTCCTGATGATCTGGCCGCCGCCGCCGTGTTGGGTGCGCTCGAGAAGGCCCCCGCACTCGACCCCGCACGCATCGGCGATGTCGTGTGGGGCTGCGCCAACCAAGCCGGTGAAGACAACCGGAACGTGGGCAGGATGGCCGTGTTGCTTGCCGGGCTGCCGGTGTCAGTCTCAGCCACCACGGTGAACCGATTGTGCGGCTCCAGCCTCGACGCGGCCATGATGGCTTCACGCACGATCGAGACCGCCGACGCTCAGGTGGTGCTCGTCGGCGGCGTCGAGTCGATGAGCCGTGCACCCTGGGTGCTACCCAAGCCGGCACGCGGGTATCCCGCCGGCAACGCCGAGTTGGTCTCCACCACTCTCGGCTGGCGACTGGTCAATGAGCAGATGCCGGCGCAATGGACCGTCTCGTTGGGCGAGTGTAATGAACTCCTGGCGCAAGAGCGCCGCATTGGTCGGGACCGCCAGGACGCGTTCGCCGCCCGCTCGCACGCACTGGCAGACGCCGCCTGGAAGGCCGGCTTCTATGACGAACTGGTTGTCGCTGTCCCGGGTCTCGATCTGGTTCGTGACGAGACCATCCGACCTGCGACCACATCCGAGGGGTTGTCGTCGCTGGCGCCGTCGTTTCGTTCCGATGGCACGATCACTGCGGGCAATGCGTCCCCGCTTAGCGATGGTGCATCTGCACTGATCCTGGGCTCTGAGTCGGCCGCTGATCTGCTCGGCCTGGACCCCGTGGCTCGCATCGCCGGTCGCGGCACGAGCGCCATCGAGCCGCAGAACTTTGGGATCGCGCCCGTTGAGGCCGCGGATCGGGCCCTGTCCCGAGCTGGAATCACGTGGGCGGATGTCTCGGCTGTTGAGCTCAACGAAGCCTTTGCCGTGCAGTCACTGGCGTGCGTCGATGATTGGGGAATCGACCCTGAGATCGTCAACACCAAGGGCGGCGCGATTGCGCTCGGGCACCCGCTGGGCGCCTCGGGCGGCAGAATCCTGGGGACGCTGACGCACCGCCTTGCTGAGTCCGGCGATCGCTGGGGCGTTGCGGCGATCTGCATCGGCGTGGGTCAAGCGCTGGCAGTGGTGGTGGAGAACGTCACCGCAAGGTGAGCCTCAAGCGATGGGCCCTCCGGTCAACGCGGGCCCGAGCCAACGCCGCACGAACGCCCGCAAATCGTCGGGGGTGCGGGGAGTCGTGGGCGGGTGCTGCAGGAACGAGGCCATCAGGCGCATCATGACCTCGACCAACTCCTCGAAATCGTCCTCGGTGTGGACGCCGACCGAAGGCCAGTCGACGACGAGGCCACGCAGCACCTGTGCCCCCAACTCGAAGGCGACCGACGAGGTCATCCCGCGGCCGAAGAGGGTCTCCTCGCCGGCTTCGAGGAGGATCCCGATGCGTGGCTCGCGGGGGAGTTCTTCCATGGCGTAGATCATCGATTCCACCACCGCGTCCAGGGGTGTCCTGGCGCCGGCGAGGTGGGTCCGCGACCGCTCGAGGAAGTCGGCAGCGCCAGTGGCGGCGACGGCGTTGAGGAGTTCGGCCAGGTTGGGGAAGTAGCGGTAGACGGTCTGCCGGGTGACGCCCACCTCTTCGGCGACGTTCGACAGAGTCGTCCTGCGGACGCCCATCCGCTCGATGCACCGGGTCGTGGCGGTGATGATGCGTTGCCGGGCCTGTTCCTCGGTGCGGGGCGGGTCCCCTCCCCAGCCGTGATGGCCCACGCTCATATCGCGACCCGGGCCTCGGGCCGATCCGTGTCTCGGATCCGGCGACGGTCCTTGAACAGGATCACGAGCACGCCTGTGGCCCCCAGGAAGCACAAGGTGACATAGAGCCCGCTGCCGATCGGCGTACCAGCGTCGGTGATCCCGCGCTCCGCGTCGAGGAACTCGGACAGGGAGGCCAGCCAGAGGCCCGCGTGAACGACCAGATAGGCGATCGGGAAGATCGCCACGAACCGGCTCATCGGGATCGCCCCCTGCGCTGGTTCGCTGCGGGCTTCGCGGAGCAGGAGCCACCCGCCGACGAGCCACACAAGTCCGAGTTCGACACCGAGGATCCAGGCCTGCGCGGTCACATTGGGTGAGTCGCCGCCGAACAGGCTCGACGGGACTCCGGCGACGAGCATGCCCAGGGGGGTCAGGACGCCCGCGGCGATGCTGCGGCCGGTGATGGCCATGCCAGATAGCTGGCCCTCGGATCGGCCCGGGCCGACCCAGCGGACGACCAGGTAGGTCAAGAACCCGATCGAGACCGACGCGAACATCACCATGCTGGTCATCGGCACCGACGCCAGCATCGGGTGGTTGACCTGTTCGTTGTCCTGGTTCCAGGCCCACCACTTCAGTTGGGGGCCGAGGTGGTCGAAGATCTCGTAGAAGACCTGAGCCACGAACGCCACGCAGACCGCGCCGATGAACGGTCCGCGACGAGCGAACACGCCGATGGTGCGGACGATCTCGTAGGCCAAGGCGCTGATCGCGGGATAGAAGGCGACGATGTAGAGCGGCAACCGGTCGTCCATGAACTGCACGGTGAACTGGTTGTGCGCGAAGATGAATCCGTAGATCTCATCCAACCCGAACCACTCAGGGAAATAGAGCGGCGGCTCGGTGACGGCCAGATAGGCCAGCGAGGCGAACCACAGCGCCAGGTTGGTCGGGTCGCCCTCGCCGCGGAAGCGCCGGATCGCGTGCACCAACGCGAACACGGCGCCGCTGATGATCAGCAGTTCCAGAATCGGCATGGTCCAGCTGGCGAGGTCGGCCGGGTTGTGGAACGAGACGACCGGGTTCACGTCATGGCAGTCGAACCCCAGATCGCGGGTGACGGCCTCGGCCTCGGGACCGCAGGTGCCTGCCATGCGGTCAATGAGTACGACCGCGGTCCGGCCAAGCGACATCGTTGCTCCTCTGGACCTGCCCCTGGGGCCGGTGTCTCGTGGGGCCTGCGGTCATACATTCATTCAATAGTTGTATGAACGTATGGAGGTCTCCTCGTGGGTGTCAACCATCCAGCGGGAGCGATGAGCGCCAGCGCGACCGGGCAGGTATGCTGATGAGTGTTCTGAGCCCGCTCGACGCGAGGTGACCCGGAGCCGCCGTCTCGGCCCGGCCTCCCTCCGCAGAGGCGTTCGCACTGGCCTGCCCGACTTGCCTGCCTAGGGCGGCACGAACACGCATCACCCACCACGCCCATCGTGGTGAGCGCTCCAAAGGAGGAGTCTGTGGCCCGACAAGGCCAGCGTCGTTCCGGGGGAAACCGGACGTCCCAGCGCACTCGACGTGCGCGCGACCTCGACAACGAGGGGATCATCCCGGTCTTGGCGCGCGCAGTGCGCGAGGTCGAGAACGGTGTCGCCCGCGGTGATGTTCGTCGTTCACTGCGCACGAAGTTCCAGGTCGTGGCGTTGTTGGTGCGCGAGGAGCGCGCGCGGGTCAAGGCCGACGAGTCCGCCTCGGAGTCTCACAAGGCCGAGCAACTGAAACGACTCGACGGAGTCGCCACGATCCTGGCCAAGACCGCCGCGCGGGACCCCTCCCTGCTTTCGCTGCTCGCCGAGGACGCCGACATCTCCGAGGCGGCCAAGGACCTCATCCGCGAGATGCTCACCGCCGCCGGCGCGGAGGTTCCCGAGGAGGCCGAGCCCGAGGTGGTCGAGGATGCGGCCGCGTCGGTCGCCGCCAAACGTGTCGTGCCGTTGTCGGTGAAGCAACGTCAACTCGCCAACCCGTTCCTCGCTCCCGACTTCTCCGCCGCGCCCGCCCGCTCGGCCGAACCCCGTCGTCTTGCGACCTGGGAGCTGATCGGTCCACTGCTCAGCTCCTTCGAGCGGGCCTCATCTGGGGCAGTCAGTTGCATGACCTTGCCCGAGGCCGGTTCCCTCAACGCCCCCGGCGAGCACAAGCTCATGCCGCACCAGGCGCAGGTGGTCGCGGCCGCCGCCAACGGTCACCGCACGTTCCTGCTCGCCGACGAGCCCGGACTGGGCAAGACCGCGCAGGCGCTCCTGGCCGCCCAGGCCGCCAACGCCTTCCCGCTCCTGGTTGTGGTCCCCAACGTGGTCAAGGCCAACTGGGCTCGCGAGGCAGGGCTCTGGACGCCGCATCGCGCCGTCACGGTCATCCACGGTGACGGCCAGGAGATCGACGCCTTCGCCGACATCGTCGTCGTCAACTACGAGATCCTGGACCGCCACGTCGGCTGGCTCGGTGACCTCGGGTTCCGCGGGATGGCCGTCGATGAGGCGCACTTCATCAAGAACAAGTCCTCCCAGCGGTCCCAGAACGTGTTGGCGCTCTCGGAGCGACTCCGGACCCGGACCGCCCGGCCTCTGCTCATGGCGTTGACCGGTACCCCCTTGATCAACGACATCGAGGACTTCCGCGCGATCTGGCAGTTCCTGGGCTGGATCGATGACAAGAAGCCGCTGGGTGACCTGATGGTGGCGCTCGAGGAGTCCGGCCTCACCCCCGCCGACCCGGCCTTCTATGGCGCCGCGCGCCAGGCCGTCATCGAGATGGGCATCGTTCGTCGCCGCAAGATCGACGTCGCCAAGGACATCCCGGCCCGCCGCGTGGCCGACCTCCCGGTCGAACTCGAGGATGCCGCCGGTCGTTCGATCCGCGAGGCTGAGCGCGAGCTCGCCCGCCGCCTGGTCTTGCGCTACCAACGCGCGCTCGAGACCCGCACGTCCGGCCCGAGTGTGACCGGCGACGACGGCATCGACCACGAACTCGTGCGCCGGGTGGCGACGTGGGAACGCGACGACACCACCACCTCGAAGTCCGAAGAGAACGTGTTCTCGATGATGCGCCGCATCGGTCAGGCCAAGGCGGGGCTCGCCGCCGACTACGCCGCCCAGTTGGCGCGCAATGTCGGCAAGGTCGTCTTCTTCGCCAAGCACGTCGACGTCATGGACACCGCCGAGGAGACCTTCGAGCAGCGTGGACTGCGCTACTCCACGATCCGCGGGAACCAGAGCCGCACCGCCCGCGAGGCGAGCATCGAGGCGTTCCAGAACGACCCGGATGTGCAGGTGATCGTCTGCTCGCTCACGGCCGCCGGTGTCGGGGTCAACCTCCAGGTCGCCTCCAACGTGGTGCTGGCCGAGCTGTCCTGGACCGACGCGGAGCAGACGCAGGCCATCGACCGGGTCCACCGGATCGGTCAGGCCGAGCCGGTCACCGCGTGGCGGATCATCGCCTCGCAGACCCTGGACACCAAGATCGCGGAGTTGATCGACAGCAAGGCCGGTCTGGCCGCTCGTGCCCTCGACGGCTCGGACGAAGAGATCTCCTCGTCGGTCGACGTCCAACTCGAGGCACTGGTGGCACTGCTGACCGAGGCGCTCACCGAACTGAACTCCGGAGTCTGAGCCCACGCAGGGTCAGAAGCGGACTAGGCCGGTCGCTGCGAGAGCGTCATTGTTGCCCGCGTCACCGTGACCGCGCGATGCCTCGCGCGTTGATTGGGTATCGGGTTGACGCGCGTGCCGTTTCGACGGGACCACTCAGCCTGAGTCCACGGGGAGAAGCAGAGGTGGACGAACCACGGTTTGGAGGGGATTGCGATGCGAAAAGCATGGCGAAGCGCGCGAAGTCATCGTGCCGGGCGGCATCTGTTGCGCTTCCGTCCCCTCGCGCCCATCGTCGCGGTCATCCTGGTTCTGGCGAGTGCCACCGCCACCGCCGAGGCGCCGACTCCCGACGTGCTCTACGGCAAACTCAAGGCTCAGGACGTCCGCCTGTCCATCCCGGGCACCGAGGACCCCAAGGGTGTGGCGATCTGGTTCCACGGGCAGACCGGCGGCGTCGACAACCGGATGGATGATCCCTGGCTCCAGGGGTTGGTCCGTGACGGTTGGATCGTGGCGTCCTCCGACTTCCACACCCACGCCTGGGGCAACGCGAAGTCGACCGAAGACACCGCGCTCTTGATCGAGTGGGCCGAGGAACAGACGGGGCAACCGGTCCGCCTGTTCGTTTCAGGGTCGATGGGAGCGACCGTCTCGCTCAACGCCATGACCCACGGAGTGAAGGCTCCGCCGTGCTGGTACGGCGTGAAGTCCGCCGTCGACCCGACCAAGATGGACCTGGTGCCTGGCGCCAAGAGGTTCATCCGCGAGGCCTACAAGGGCGAACCGGTCCCCGCCGACCGCAACCCGGCCCTGAACGCCGACAAGTTCCCGTCCGACACCGACTATCGCTTCGTGGCGTCCCGAGAAGACCCGATCGTGCGGTTCCAGGAGAACACCGGGTTGCTCTATGACAACCTCGCCGCCCGTGGAGCGGATGTCTCGCTGCTGGAGGTCATCGGCGCACACGATGACGCCTCCCACTTCAACGTTGCCGACCTGGTCAGGTTCGCCCGCACCTGTGCCGGTTGAGCATCCGCCGTGCGGTGTTCGCTCAGCCCAGCAGAGACGCTGAGCACAAGATCCGTTCGACGCTGACCCTGATCGCCACCCGCGCGGGGTTCACTCGCGGCTGCCGGTAGCGGGCGGCGTACCGCTCCACGGCACGAGCAACGTCGAGGGGATCCTCGGTGACGAGGCCGGTGCCCTCGATGGTGGCCCAGCGCGCACCGTCGACCTGGCAGATCGCCACCGGTCCTCGGGTGCGGAGGTGACCCGCCTTGGCCGAGGAACCGTTGGTGATGATCCAGGCGCACCGCTGCTCGAGGTCCAGGGGTGCTCCGACAGGGACCACGTGTGGCCGGCCGTCGGCGCGCAGCGTGGTCAGCGTGCACAGGTGCCGCTCGGCCCAGAACGAGGCCAGGGGCTCGGGAAGTGCCTCCCAGCCCGGACGCCACGAGGTCATCGGTTCATATCCATCGGGAGAACCAGATGCGG
>JBFIDC010000002.1:0-31734 GCA_041581495.1 Nocardioides sp.
AGCGCGCGGGCGATCATGTGCACCTGACCGCCCCACACCATCGTGGGAACACCCGGCGCCACCATCAGCGGTTCGTAGTCCATCGGTTCGCCCATCCCCACCGCGTAGCGCACCGCATCGGGGGCGTCATAAGTGGAGTAGTCGAAGATCTCCAGGCAGCGGATCTGGTCGATCTGCGCAGCCACGCCGCTGATCAGGGCCGGCAAGATGTCGTTGCCCCAGCCGGGGTCGATCCCGCTGGCGAAGAGTGCGGAGCCGCCTTCTCGTGCTGCGGCCAGGATGGGCTCGCGCAACTCCACGGGCGCGTTGCGCTGGTCATAGAGGGCATAGAGGGCGGGGGTGACCACGACCGCTCCCGCGCTCAAGGCCCCTCGCACGTCCGCCGCGGCGTCGTCGGGCCGGATGTCGCCCGAGGCCATGTAGGCCACCGCGCCGCCACCTCCCAGGGTGCTCATCGCGGCGTCGATATCGGTGGTGGCGGTGATGCCGAGTTCGTAGCCCAGATCTGCCAGCCGACCGGCGTCCTGGCCGACCTTGTCGGGGTTGTTGACGATCACCCCCGTCAGGTCCAGTTCCGGGTGGGCCGCCACCGATCGGATCGCCGCCCGGCCCATGTTGCCGGTTCCCCACACCACGACAGGGGTGGTCACGGGCTCTCGCTGGAGTAGAACGTGTTCCTATTCGGCACGCTCAGACAGTAGACCCGGCCGCGGTGCGGGCACCAGTGTCAGCGCGTGGCGGGCCGGTTCTCGAGCCGGTGGCTCCACGAATTGGCGTGCCTGGGAGATCTCTGTCAAGATATTGCGGTTGCACCGGCGGGTTGCCGGGGTGCGGCACATCTTGACTCCTGAATCGCGTCTCATGCGTGGCTAGGTGTCGACGTGCGTCCGCACCGAACCGTGAGACCCGATCAGCTCGACCAAGTTCCCAGGTGAGATTCCCGGGAGTGGGGTCGGGTGGCCCCCAACAACACAGCAGCAAGACCTCGGTCTCGTGCTGCGCCCGATTCGAAACATGGAACTGGCGCGACACGCCCGACCTCGGGGGTCGGAGATTCACGCTGCTGAGTGGGTGTGGGGCTGGGTGCAACAAGGACTTGTCAGGCAGCAGATCAGGTAGCACAGAGCAGAAGGACGAGAGAGACCTATGGCGGGACAGAAGATCCGCATCAGGCTCAAGGCCTACGACCACGAGGTGATTGACACCTCGGCGCGCAAGATCGTGGACACGGTTACCCGCACGGGTGCCAAGGTCGCCGGCCCGGTGCCGCTGCCGACCGAGAAGAACGTGTACTGCGTCATCCGCTCGCCGCACAAGTACAAGGACTCGCGTGAGCACTTTGAGATGCGCACCCACAAGCGTCTCATCGACATCATCGACCCGACCCCCAAGACCGTCGACTCCCTGATGCGGCTGGACCTGCCGGCGGGCGTCGACATCGAGATCAAGCTCTGAGGGTTCGAGGAGACACAGAGATATGACTTTCGAACGCAACGTCAAGGGATTGCTGGGCACCAAGCTCGGCATGACCCAGCTATGGGACGACAAGAACGTCGTCGTTCCCGTGACCGTGATCGCTGCCGGCACCAATGTGGTGACCCAGGTGCGCACCCCCGAGCTCGACGGCTACAACGCCATCCAGGTCGGCTTCGGTGAGATCGATGGCCGCAAGGTGAACAAGCCGATGGCCGGCCACTTCGGCCAGGCCGGCACCACCCCGCGCCGTCACCTCGTCGAGATCCGCACCGCCGGCGCCGGCGAGTACACCGTCGGCCAGGAGTTGGCCGTCGACACCTTCGCCGCCGGCGACGAGATCGACGTGACCGGCACCAGCAAGGGCAAGGGCTTCGCCGGTGTCATGAAGCGACACGGCTTCGCCGGTGTCTCCTCCTCGCACGGTGCCCACAAGAACCACCGCAAGCCCGGCTCGATCGGCGCCTGCGCGACCCCCGGTCGCGTGTTCAAGGGCGTTCGGATGGCCGGCCGGATGGGTACCGACACGGTCACCACCCAGAACCTCACGGTCCACGCCGTCGATGTCGAGCGCGGTCTGATCCTGGTCAAGGGCGCTGTGCCCGGGCCCAAGGGCGGACTCGTCGTTCTGCGCACGGCTGCCAAGTCGACCGCCGCGGCAATCAACGGGGAGGCCTGATCATGGCTACCAAGACCCTCAAGGTCGATCTGCCCGTCGAGATCTTCGACGTCGAGATCAACGTTCCGCTGATCCACCAGGTTGTGGTGGCCCAGCAGGCTGCCGCACGTCAGGGCACGCACTCCACCAAGTCCCGCGGCGAGGTTCGCGGCGGTGGACGCAAGCCCCACAAGCAGAAGGGCACCGGTCGTGCCCGCCAGGGTTCGACGCGCGCCCCGCAGTTCGCCGGCGGTGGCATCGTCCACGGCCCGCAGCCGCGCAACTACGACCAGCGCACGCCCAAGAAGATGAAGGCAGCCGCGCTTCGCGGTGCGCTGTCTGACCGGGCCCGCAACGGTCGGATCCACGTGGTCGACTCCTTCGGCCTCGGTGAGACCCCCTCGACCAAGTCGGCTCTGGCCGCGTTGTCCGGGCTCTCCGAGCGCAGCAAGTACCTCGTGGTGTTGGAGCGCACCGACGGCGTCGCATGGCTCTCACTGCGCAACGCGCAAGAGGTCCACATCGTCGCGGTCGACCAGCTCAACACCTACGACGTGCTGGCCTGCGATGACGTGGTCTTCACCAAGGGTGCCTACGAGGCCTTCGTCGCCGGCAACGCCGCGGCCAAGACCGGCCGGGCGCCCAAGGCCACGGCGAGTGTCGAAGCCCCGGCCGAGAAGGCCGAGAAGGTGGCTGAGAAGAAGGCCGCCAAGAAGACCAGCGGTCCGAAGAAGGACGCCGAGAGTGCCGCCAAGGCGGCCGAGGAGTTCCCCGGCGCGGTCAAGGCCGAGGAAGACGGATCCGGCCCCGAGGGCTTCGAGATCAAGGGCAACGCCCAGTCGATGAAGTTCCACGCCCCCGGTGGTCGCTGGTACGACTCGACCATCGCGGAGTTCTGGTTCAAGAGCGCCGCGGACGCCGAGGCGGCTGGCTTCACCGAAGCCGGCAAGAAGGCCGCCAAGGCCGAGCCGACCACTGGGGAGGACGACAAGTGAGCACACTGCACAAGGACCACCGCGACGTGTTGATCGCCCCGGTCGTCTCCGAGAAGAGCTACAGCCTCCTCGACGCCAACAAGTACACGTTCCTGGTGCGCCCGGACGCCAACAAGACCGAGATCAAGATCGCGGTCGAGAAGGTGTTCAACGTCAAGGTCACCAGCGTCAACACGCTCAACCGGCCCGGCAAGACGCGCCGTACGCGCAATGGGCTGGGCAAGCGCAAGGACACCAAGCGCGCGATCGTGAGCCTCGCTGAGGGTCACCGCATCGACATCTTCGGAGGACCGGTTTCCTAATGGCTATCCGCAAGTACAAGCCGACTACCCCGGGCCGTCGTGGCTCGTCGGTGGCCGACTTCGTTGAGATCACCCGGAGCACTCCGGAGAAGTCGCTGACGCGTCCGCTGCCCAAGAAGGGCGGCCGCAACAACCAGGGCCGGATCACCACCCGGCACCAGGGTGGCGGTCACAAGCGGGCCTACCGCATCATCGACTTCCGTCGCTACGACAAGGACGGAGTGCCGGCCAAGGTCGCTCACATCGAGTACGACCCCAACCGCACCGCTCGGATCGCACTGCTGCACTACGCCGACGGCGAGAAGCGCTACATCATCGCGCCGAAGGACCTGAAGCAGGGCACCGCGCTCGAGTCGGGCGTCGGCGCCGACATCAAGGTGGGCAACAACCTGCCGCTGCGCAACATCCCCGTCGGCACCACGGTGCACTGCGTGGAGCTGCGTCCCGGCGGCGGCGCCAAGATCGCCCGCTCGGCCGGAATGAGCGCCCAACTCGTCGCCCGTGAGGGATCGCGCGCCACGCTGCGGATGCCTTCTGGCGAAATGCGCTTCGTCGACGTGCGCTGCCGCGCCTCGATCGGTGAGGTGGGCAACGCCGAGCAGTCCAACATCAACTGGGGCAAGGCCGGCCGCATGCGGTGGAAGGGCAAGCGCCCGACCGTTCGCGGTGTGGTCATGAACCCGGTCGACCACCCCCACGGTGGTGGCGAGGGCAAGACCTCCGGTGGTCGCCACCCGGTCTCCCCGTGGGGCAAGGCCGAGGGTCGTACGCGCAAGCGCAAGGCCTCCGACGCCCAGATCATCCGACGTCGCAAGTCCGGCAAGGGTAGGAAGTAACCGACATGCCACGCAGCCTGAAAAAGGGTCCCTTCATTGACGACCACCTGATGAAGAAGGTGGACGCCGAGAACGAGAAGGGCAGCCACAACGTCATCAAGACCTGGTCGCGCCGCTCGATGATCGTCCCGGCCATGATCGGTCACACGATCGCGGTCCACGACGGTCACAAGCACGTGCCGGTCTTTGTGTCCGACTCGATGGTCGGTCACAAGCTGGGCGAGTTCGCCCCGACCCGCACGTTCCGCGGACACGTCAAGGATGACCGGAAGGGGCGTCGTCGATGAGCGCCACTGAACGTCAACGCCTCAGCGCGCGTCGCGAGTCGCTGATCGGCGAGGCACCCGGTGCCTACGCCACCGCCCGTTACACCCGGATCACCCCGCTCAAGGCCCGCCGCGTGGTGGACATGGTGCGCGGGATGCAGGTCGACGAAGCGCTCTCGCTGCTCCAGTTCGCACCCCAGTCCGCCTCCGAGACCATCTACAAGGTCCTCGAAAGCGCTGTCGCGAACGCCGAGACCACCGAGGGTCTTGACCGCAACGACCTGGTCATCTCGGTGGCCCGGGTCGATGAAGGTCCGACCATGAAGCGCTGGCGTCCACGTGCACAGGGTCGCGCCACTCGGATCAACAAGCGCACCAGTCACATCACCCTGGCCGTACAGCCAGCCTCCGTGGTTGCGGAGAAGGGAAGGAAGGCCTGATGGGCCAGAAGATCAATCCCAATGGCTTCCGCCTGGGAATCTCGACCGACCACAAGTCCCGCTGGTACGCCGACAAGCTCTACAAGGCCTATGTCGGCGAGGACGTGGCGATCCGCAGGCTGCTCTCCAAGGGTATGGAGCGCGCCGGCATCGCCAAGGTGGAGATCGAGCGCACCCGTGACCGGGTCCGCGTCGACATCCACACCGCCCGTCCCGGCATCGTCATCGGCCGCCGTGGCGCCGAGGCCGACCGCATCCGCGGCGAGCTCGAGAAGCTGACCGGCAAGCAGGTCCAGCTCAACATCCTCGAGGTCAAGAACCCCGAGGTGGACGCGCAACTGGTCGCCCAGGGCGTTGCCGAGCAGCTCTCCGGCCGGGTGCAGTTCCGTCGTGCGATGCGCAAGGCGATGCAGACCACCATGCGTTCGGGCGCCAAGGGCATCCGGATCCAGTGCTCGGGTCGACTCAACGGGGCCGAGATGTCCCGCACGGAGTTCTACCGCGAGGGCCGCGTGCCCCTGCACACCCTGCGCGCCGACATCGACTACGGCTTCTATGAGGCCAAGACGACGTTCGGCCGGATCGGCGTGAAGGTCTGGATCTACAAGGGTGAGGTCGCCGGCACTCGTGCCGAGCGTCAGGCGCAGGCTGCTGCGCGGGCCGGTGTTCCGGGCCGCGGTGGTGCCGGTGCCCGTCCTTCCCGCGGTGGCGAGCGTCCCACGCGCGGCAGTCGTCCGACCCGCTCGGACCGCGACGGTGGCACCGCCACCGCCGAGGCTCCGCCGGTCGAGGCCGCTGTCAGCGCCCCCGCCGAGGCCCCCGTGGCCGAGGCTCCCGCAGTTTCCCCCGAGACCACGACCCAGGAGGGCTGAGCCCATGTTGATGCCCCGTCGTGTCAAGCACCGTAAGCAGCACCACCCCAACCGGCGTGGTGCGGCCAAGGGCGGGACCCGTCTGGCCTTCGGCGACTTCGGCGTTCAGGCGGTTGAGGGTCACTACGTGACCAACCGTCAGATCGAGTCCGCACGTATCGCCATGACCCGGCACATCAAGCGTGGCGGGAAGGTGTGGATCAACATCTACCCCGACCGCCCGTTGACCAAGAAGCCGGCCGAGACCCGCATGGGTTCCGGTAAGGGTTCCCCCGAATGGTGGATCGCCAACGTCAAGCCGGGTCGGGTGATGTTCGAGTTGTCCGGTGTGGACGAGGAGACCGCCCGCGAGGCCATGCGCCGCGCGATGCACAAGTTGCCCATGAAGTGCCGGTTCATCTCGCGTGAGGCAGGTGAGTTCTGATGGCGAACCAGTTGTTGGCGCACGAGCTCGACGAGATGAACGACGTCGACCTCGAGAGCAAGCTGCGTGAGGCCAAGGAGGAGCTGTTCAACCTCCGGTTCCAGGCGGCCACCGGCCAGCTCGAGAGCCACGGTCGACTGCGCACCGTGAAGAAGGACATCGCCCGGATCTACACCGTGGTGCGTGAGCGCGAGCTCGGCATCCGGACCGCACCGGGCAACGACGAGAACGAGGACGGTGCCGCATGAGTGAGGCAACCAACGAGACCAGCGTGGACGAACGCAACGCGCGCAAGATCCGCGAGGGTCTGGTCGTCAGCGACAAGATGGACAAGACCGTTGTCGTCTCCGTCGAAGACCGCGTCAAGCACAAGTTGTACGGCAAGGTCCTCCGCCAGAGCGCGCGCCTGAAGGCGCACGACGAGAACAACGAGTGCGGCATCGGTGACCGCGTCCAGATCATGGAGACCCGACCCCTGTCGGCGACCAAGCGCTGGCGCCTGGTCAAGATCCTCGAAAAGGCCAAGTAAATGATCCAGCAAGAGTCCCGGATGAAGGTCGCCGACAACACCGGCGCCAAGGAGATCCTGTGCATTCGCGTTCTCGGCGGCTCCGGCCGTCGGTACGCCGGCATCGGTGACACCATCGTGGCGACGGTCAAGGACGCGATCCCCGGCGGCAACGTCAAGAAGGGCGAAGTCGTCAAGGCTGTCATCGTGCGCACCGTCAAGGAGCGCCGCCGTGCCGATGGGTCCTACATCAAGTTCGACGAGAACGCCGCGGTGATCCTCAAGGCCGACGGCGAGCCGCGCGGCACCCGCATCTTCGGCCCGGTCGGCCGTGAGCTGCGCGAGAAGCGCTTCATGAAGATCATCTCGCTTGCACCGGAGGTGCTGTGATGGCTAAGTCCAATGGCAAGAGCCTCTCGATCAAGAAGGGCGACACCGTCAAGGTGATCGCCGGGCGCGACAAGGGCGCCGAGGGCAAGGTCATCGGGGTGCTCCGTGAGGAGCAGCGCGTGATCGTCGAGGGCGTCAACCGCATCCAACGACACACCAAGGTCGTCAACCAGGGCGGGCGCGCCGGCAACACCGGCGGCATCATCACCGCCGAGGCGCCGATCCACGTCTCCAACGTCATGCTGGTCGAGGGCGGCGACGTCACTCGGGTCGGTTTCCGTCGCGAGGACGTCACCAAGCGTCGCCCCGACGGCTCGACCTACGCCGCCCAGCGCAGCGTCCGCATCTCCCGAACCACCGGCAAGGACATCTGAGGTACCCGATGACTGACACTGCCACCGAGAACGTCTCTGCTGAGACCGACGTCGAGAGCACCCAGGCACCCACCAAGGTCGCCGGTCCCTCCTCGTCGGCCGGCGAGGTTCCCCGGATGAAGAAGCGCTACCACGAGGAGATCGTCCCCGCGCTGCGCACCGAGTTCGAGATCGCCAACGTCATGCAGGTCCCCGGCCTGGTCAAGATCGTGGTCAACATGGGTGTGGGCGAGGCAGCCCGCGACTCCAAGTTGATCGAGGGCGCCATTCGCGACCTGACCGCGATCACCGGCCAGAAGCCGCTGGTGACCAAGGCCCGCAAGTCCATCGCGCAGTTCAAGCTGCGCGAAGGTATGCCGATCGGCGCGCACACCACGCTGCGCGGCGACCGCATGTGGGAGTTCCTGGACCGCCTGCTGGCCATCGCGCTGCCGCGGATCCGCGACTTCCGCGGCCTGTCGCCCAAGCAGTTCGACGGCAACGGCAACTACACCTTCGGTTTGACCGAGCAGGTCATGTTCCACGAGATCGATCAGGACAAGATCGACCGCTCGCGGGGCATGGACATCACCGTGGTCACCACTGCGACCACCGACGACCAGGGACGCGCGCTGCTCAAGCAGCTTGGCTTTCCTTTCGCTGAGCGCTGAGGAGTAGAGATATGGCAAAGACAGCACTGAAGGTCAAGGCGGCCCGCAAGCCGAAGTTCAAGGTTCGCGGATACACCCGCTGCCAGCGATGCGGTCGCCCCAAGTCCGTCTACCGCAAGTTCGGCCTGTGCCGGATCTGCCTGCGAGAGATGGCCCACCGCGGCGAACTGCCAGGCGTCACCAAGTCCTCTTGGTGACCATCTGGTTGGTCCAGCTCGGCGAGACCTCCGCAGAGACAACACCCAACTGAACGATGCAGGTCCGGTAGCAGGACTGCCGCCGGAAACCACTCGAGAGAGAAAAACACTTCCATGACGATGACCGACCCGATCGCAGACATGCTGACGCGTCTGCGCAACGCCAACCAGGCCTTCCACGACTCCGTGTCGATGCCGCACAGCAAGATCAAGGAGGGCGTGGCGCAGATCCTCCAGCAGGAGGGTTACATCACCTCCTTCGAGGTTGCCGAGCCTGCCGAGGGCGAGGTCAGCAAGACGCTGACCCTCACCTTGAAGTACGGCCGCAACCGCGAGCGCTCCTTGGCCGGCGTGCGCCGGATCAGCAAGCCCGGTCTGCGGGTCTACGCCAAGCACACCGGCCTGCCCAAGGTGCTCGGCGGCCTGGGCGTGGCGATCATCTCCACCAGCCAAGGACTTCTCACCGACCGCCAGGCCAACCAGAAGGGCGTGGGTGGGGAAGTCCTCGCCTACGTCTGGTAACCGAGAGACTGAGAGAGGCAGGAAGAACAGCAATGTCGCGAATCGGCAAGCTCCCCGTCCCGGTCCCCTCGGGTGTGGACGTGGCCATCGAGGGTCCAGTCGTCACCGTCAAGGGCCCCAAGGGCACCCTGACGCACAGCGTGGCTGCGCCCATCGTTGTTGAGAAGGGCGACGGCGTCCTCGACGTCAAGCGTCCCGACGACGAGCGCATCAGCAAGTCGCTACACGGCCTGACCCGCACCTTGGTCAACAACATGGTCGTCGGCGTCACCGAGGGCTTCGAGAAGAAGCTCGAGATCGTCGGTGTCGGGTACCGGGTGCTCTCCAAGGGCCCCACTCAGTTGGAGTTCCAACTGGGCTACTCGCACTCGATCGTCTTCGACGCCCCCGAAGGCATCACCTTCGCCGTCGAGAGCCAGACCAAGCTCGGCGTCCAGGGCATCGACAAGCAATTGGTCGGCGAGGTCGCCGCCAACATCCGCAAGCTTCGCAAGCCTGAGCCCTACAAGGGCAAGGGTGTGCGCTACTCCGGCGAGCAAGTTCGCCGCAAGGTCGGAAAGGCAGGCAAGTGACATGGCGATCTCACTGAAGAACCGCAAGCACACCGCGACGCGCACCAGGTCGCGACTGCGCCGCCAGATGCGTGGCCGCAAGAAGATCACCGGCACCGCCGTGCGCCCGCGCCTGGTCGTCACCCGGTCCAGCAAGCACATCACCGTCCAGGTGGTCGACGACGGCGTGGGCAAGACCCTCGCCTACGCCTCCACCATGGAGTCGGACCTGCGCGCCGCCTCCGGCGACAAGACCGCCAAGGCCAAGGCCGTGGGCGAGCTCGTTGCCCAGCGCGCCAAGGCTGCCGGCGTCGACGGTGTGGTCTTCGACCGCGCCGGACACAAGTACCACGGCCGCGTGGCCGCACTTGCCGACGCTGCCCGCGAGGGTGGGCTGCAGTTCTGATGACCCACACGATGATGCAGACCACGAAGAAGTTCCCGATGTACGAGATGGAGACCCAGTCATGAGCGGACCGCAGCGCGGAGCGCGCACGGGTGGGGGTGACCGCCGCGGCGGTCGCGACGGTGGTCGTGGTGGCCAGGAGAAGAGCCAGTACCTCGAGCGCGTCGTCGCGATCAACCGCGTCGCCAAGGTCGTCAAGGGTGGTCGACGCTTCAGCTTCACCGCCCTGGTCGTCGTTGGCGACGGCGACGGCATGGTCGGTGTCGGCTACGGCAAGGCCAAGGAGGTGCCCGCCGCGATCGCGAAGGGCGTCGAGGAAGCCAAGAAGTCGTTCTTCCGCGTCCCCCGCATCCAAGGCACCATCCCGCACCCCGTCCAGGGTGAGAAGGCCGCCGGCGTGGTCATGCTGCGCCCGGCCGCTCCCGGTACCGGTGTGATCGCCGGTGGCCCGGTGCGCGCGGTCCTGGAGTGCGCCGGCATCCACGACATCTTGAGCAAGTCGTTGGGTTCCTCCAACCAGATCAACATCGTGCACGCGACCATCGAGGCGCTGCGCATGCTGGAGACGCCCGAGCAGGTTGCTGCTCGCCGCAGTCTCACCGTCGAGCAGGTCGCCCCGGCGGCCCTGCTGCGTGCGGCCCGCAACGAGGGCGCGGCGACCGAGGGCGCGGCTGCTCCGGAGGTGGCTGTCTGATGGCGCAACTCAAGGTCCAGCAACTGAAGTCCACGATCGGCTGCAAGGCCAACCAGCGCGAGACCCTGCGCACGCTCGGTCTCAAGCGAATCGGCGATGTGGTTGTCAAGGAGGACCGCCCGGAGATCCGCGGCATGGTCCACACCGTCCGTCACCTCGTGACGGTCGAGGAAGTGAACTGAGATGACTCTCAAACTCCACCACCTGCGCCCCGCCCCGGGCGCGAAGAAGGCCAAGACCCGCGTCGGTCGAGGCGAGGCCTCCAAGGGCAAGACGGCAGGCCGCGGCACCAAGGGCACCAAGGCCCGCAACCAGGTGCCCGCAGCGTTCGAGGGTGGGCAGATGCCCATCCACATGCGCCTGCCCAAGCTCAAGGGCTTCAAGAACCCGTTCAAGGTCGAGTTCCAGGTCGTGAACCTGGACCGCCTCGGTGCGCTGTTCCCCGAGGGTGGCACAGTGACGGTCGAGGACCTGGTCGCCAAGGGCGCGGTTCGCAAGGGTGAGCCCGTCAAGGTGCTCGGCCAGGGCGAACTGTCTGTCAAGGTCGACCTGCAGGTGCAGGCGTTCTCCGGATCGGCCAAGGAAAAGATCGAGGCCGCCGGGGGAACTGTCACCGTCGTCTGAGTCGTTGTTGCGACGTTGTTAGGTTGTCACTGTGAAGGGGCTGGATAACTCGTGCTGAGAGCGTTCGCCAACGCGTTCCGAACCCCGGATCTGCGGCGCAAGCTGCTGTTCGTCTTGATGATCATCGTGATCTTCAGGGCCGGATCGCAGATCCCCGCCCCCGGCGTCAACGTCGCCAATGTGCAGTCCTGCATCAGCGACCTCGAGAACACCAGCATCTACAACCTGATCAACCTGTTCTCAGGCGGCGCGCTGCTGCAGCTGACGATCTTCGCGCTGGGCATCATGCCCTACATCACCGCGAGCATCATCTTGCAACTGCTCGTCGTGGTGATCCCGCGTCTGGAGGCCCTCAAGAAGGAGGGTCAGGCGGGTCAGACCAAGATCACCCAGTACACCCGCTACCTCACCCTTGGGCTCTCGCTGCTGCAGGCCACCGGCATCGTCGCGCTGGCCCGCTCCGGCACCCTGCTCCAGGGTTGCGACAAGGACCTGCTCCACAGCAACGGCACGATGACGTTCATGGTCATGGTCATCACCATGACCGCCGGCACCGCGGTGATCATGTGGCTCGGCGAGCTGATCACCGAGCGCGGCGTCGGCAACGGCATGTCGATCCTGATCTTCTGCCAGGTCATCGCGACCTTCCCGACCGCCATGTGGCAGGTCGGCCAGCAGAAGGGCTGGTGGACCTTCGGCGTCGTGATGGCCATCGGCTTGGTGATCGTGGCTGCGGTCATCTTCATCGAGCAGGCCCAGCGCCGGATTCCGGTGCAGTACGCCCGTCGCATGGTCGGCCGCAAGATGTTCGGTGGCAGTTCCACCTACATCCCGCTCAAGGTCAACCAGGCGGGCATCATCCCGGTCATCTTCGCCTCCTCGCTGCTCTACCTGCCCGCGATGGCGGTCCAGTTCAACCAGAACAACGACTCCGCCTGGGTCGTGTGGATCAGCAACTACTTCGTGCAGGGTGACCACCCCCTCTACATGGCGGTCTACTTCGGGCTGATCGTCTTCTTCACCTACTTCTACGTCTCGATCACCTTCAACCCCAACGAGGTGGCCGACAACATGAAGAAGTACGGAGGGTTCATCCCCGGGATCCGGGCCGGCAAGCCCACCGAGGACTACCTCTCCTACGTCCTGTCACGCATCACGCTGCCGGGTGCGCTCTATCTGGGCCTGATCGCGCTGATCCCCTTGATCGCTCTCGTGCTGATCAATGCCAACCAGAACTTCCCGTTCGGTGGCACCTCGATTCTGATCATGGTCGGGGTTGCCCTCGACACGGTGAAGCAGATTGAGAGCCAGTTGCAGCAGCGCAACTACGAAGGATTCCTGCGTTGAGGCTTCTGTTCATGGGCCCTCCCGGTGCCGGCAAGGGGACCCAGGCCTCGACCGTGGCCGAGCGCTACTCGATCCCTGCCGTGTCGACCGGTGACATCTTCCGGGCCAACGTCGGCCAGGGCACCCCGCTCGGCATCGAGGCCAAGCGCTACATGGACGCGGGGGAGTACGTCCCCGACGAGGTCACCAACCTCATGGTGCGCGATCGCATCGCCGAACCGGATGCGGCAGGCGGGTTCCTGCTCGACGGCTACCCGCGCACCCTGGCTCAGGTCGAGGAACTCGATTCGATGATCGCGGCTACCGGGCACCGCCTCGACGCGGTGGTGGCGCTGATCGTCGATGAGGAGGCCTTGGTCCAGCGACTGCTGCTCCGTGCCCAGACCGAGGGTCGCGCCGACGACACCGAAGAGGTGATTCGGCGCCGCATGGAGCTCTACGCCGAGCAGACTGCGCCGCTGCTCGAGGTCTACCGTGACCACGGGATCTTGATCGAGGTCGATGGCATGGGCGAGGTCGACGAGGTCACCGCCCGCATCGCGGCTGCTCTCGAAAAGGTCGCGCAGAGCTGAACGTCGTCCCCGATGGGCCGATAGCGGGCTCCCCGTGGGAGACTCACCCCCGTAGGAGGGGAGTACTCCTTCGCTGCGGGTTCGTCAGCACGAGCGCCAAGTCTTCGGACTTAAGGCTCCGGGTCCGCAGGTCGCTTCCGGTCTTGGTCGGGGTGGCGGAAGAGACCTCTGACGTCCCGTCGTCCCCTCACTAGATTCAGGAGTCCATTCGTGGATGTCTCGCCCCTTGTCTGGGTAGTCACGGTCTCCTTGACCACTGCCCTGCTGCTGGTCGACGTGTTCATCGTCGGCCGCCGTCCGCACGAGCCCAGGACCCGCGAGGTCGCGCAACACCTCGCCGGCTTCGTGGGGTTGGCGATCGCCTTCGGCATCTGGGTCTGGATCGTCTACGGCGGCCGCTACGGCGGCGAGTTCTTCGCCGGCTGGTTGACCGAGTACTCGCTCTCGATCGACAACCTGTTCATCTTCATCATCATCATGACCAAGCTGAAGGTGCCCCGGGCCTACCAACAGACCGCCCTGCTGATCGGCATCGTGATCGCCTTGGTGATGCGCGGGATCTTCATCGCCCTCGGCGCCGCCGCGATCAACCAGTTCAGCTGGGTCTTCTACCTGTTCGGCTTCTTCTTGATCTGGACCGCCTACAAGCTCACCAAGGACGACGACCACGACGACTCGCAGTACGACGAGCCGCGGATCGTCCGGTTCGCCCGCAGGCACCTGCGCGCCACCGAGGACTGGCACGGCGTGAAGTTGTTCGTTCGGGTCAACGGCGCACGCATGGCCACGCCGATGTTCATCGTGGTGCTCTCACTGGGTATGACCGACCTGTTGTTCGCCCTGGACTCGATCCCCGCGATCTTCGGGCTCACCAGCGAACCGTTCCTGGTCTTCACCGCCAATATCTTCGCCTTGATGGGGCTGCGGCAGCTCTACTTCCTCATCGGCGACCTCCTGCAGCGACTGGTCTACCTCTCCTACGGCCTCGGAATCCTGCTGGCCTTCATCGGCGTGAAGTTGATCCTGCACGCCATGCACGAGAACCAGCTGCCGTTCATCAACGGCGGCGAGCACATCTTGTGGGCGCCCGAGATCCCGATCTGGGTCTCGTTGGGCGCGATCATCGGCATCCTGTCGGTCACGATGGTGGCCAGCCTCCTCAAGGACCGGGCAGACCGCGCCAGGGCCTGAGAGACTGGCGCGGTGATGGCCGCGCGATGCAGTGCCGGGCTGGGCGTGCTGGCGCTCGGCCTCGGCTTGGTCAGCCCCGCGTCCGCTAGCCCCGTGTCCGCCGGCCAGGCCACGGCCGCGACCCCGGAGCGGGGGGTGGCTGCTCGCGTGGTCGGGAGTGGCTCTCCCTCATCGTGCACCTCGGGCGCGGTGGTCAAGGCGGTCAAGGCGGGCGGCAAGGTCACCTTCGACTGCGGGTCCGACCCGGTGGTCATCGTGATGAAGAGGACCGCCAAGATCCTCAACACCAACCCCCAGACGATCATCGACGGCGGTGGTCTCGTGACGCTGAGCGGGGCCGGCAAGCGTCGGATCATCTACCAGAACACCTGCGATCCGAAGCAGGTGTGGACCACCAACCACTGCCAGGACCAGAAGGAACCGCTGCTGGTCCTGAAGAGGCTGCGCCTGGTGCGTGGCAACTCCACCGGCGATCGCAGCGAGGGCGGAGGCGGCGGCGCCGTCTTCGTCCGTGGGGGCAGGTTGAAGGTGGTCGACTCCGTCTTCGATCGCAACCGCTGCGATCGCGTCGGTCCAGACCTCGGTGGCGCCGCGATCAGGGTGCTGAGTCACTGGTCCCGCCGGCCGGTCAAGGTCAGCGGGAGCACCTTCACGCGAGGACGATGCTCCAACGGAGCCGCAGTGAGCAGCATCGGGGTGTCGTGGCAGGTGCGCGACAGCGTCTTTCGACGCAACAAGGCCATCGGCCGGGGCGCGAACCCGGCCCGGCCGGGAAGCCCCGGTGGCGGCAGCGGTGGCGCGATCTATCTCGACGGCAACACGTTCACGCTCCGACTCGCACGCGTGCGGATGGAGAACAACCGGGCGCGCGAGGGCGGCGGGGCCATCTTCTTCGTCTCCAACGACAGGTCGGGCGCGATGACGATCTCCGCATCCACCCTGCGATCCAACCCGAGCGCCGGATTCGAGAACTACCCCGGCATCTTCTTCCTCGGCAAGAACAAGCCGAAGTTCATCAACGGCACCATCGTGCAGTGAGGCCGACCGGGGAATGAGGAATGCCTCGCGGCTCATCCGGGTTGCGCAGAGGTGAGCCTGCCGACCCTGTCCGTTCTCGACCTGGTCCCGGTGCGCTCCGACCAGTGCAGCGCCGACGCGGTGGCGGCCACCCTCGCTCTGGCCCGGGTCGCCGACGAACTCGGCTTCCACCGCTACTGGTTGGCCGAGCACCACAACATGCCGGCCGTCGCCGCGACCAGTCCGCCGGTGCTGATCGGCCTGGTGGCGGGAGCCACGCAGCGGATGCGCGTGGGGTCCGGGGGAGTGATGCTCCCCAACCACGCTCCGCTGGTGGTCGCCGAGCAGTTCGCCCTCCTCGAGGCGGCGTTCCCGGGGCGGATCGACCTGGGTCTGGGCCGGGCGCCCGGGACCGACCAGGTGACTGCCTTCGCTCTGCGCCACGGCGGTCCGGCCGAGGAGGCCGCCGAGGCGGTCACGCGCTTCCCCGAGTACGTCGACAACGTGGTGGCGATGATGAACCCCGCGGGGGTCGGACTCAGCGTGGGCGGGCGCAGCCACGCACTGCGCGCGACACCGGTGGCGACCAGCACACCGGACGTGTGGCTGCTCGGATCCTCCGACTACTCCGCCCGCCTGGCCGCCCAGCAGGGCCTGCCCTATGTCTTCGCGCACCACTTCGCTGGCCGAGGGACCGCCGAGGCGCTGGAGATCTATCGCTCGAGCTTCCAGCCGTCGGCGACCCTGGCCGAGCCGCGCACGTTCTTGACGGTCAACGCGGTGGTGGCACCCACCGCCGAGCAGGCGCAGCAACTGGCGCTACCGAACCTGTTGATGATGCTCGCGCTGCGCACCGGCCAGCCCCTGGCGGCGCAACTGCTGGTCGAGGAGGCCGAGGGGGTGGACCTGCCGCCGGCCCACCGCGACCTCCTCGCGGCGATGCAGCGCCACTGGGTCATCGGCACCCCCGAGCAGGCGAAGGCTAGGCTGGGCGAACTCGCCGAGCGCTTCGAGGTCGACGAGATCATGGTCCACCCGGTCGCCGGCGCCCACCTCGGCGCTCAAGCGGACCGCAGTCCGGGCCGCGAAGCCACGTTGAGGCTGCTGATTTAGGGATTTCACCGGTCCCTGACTAGACTGGGCGGTCGGCCCAACATGGGTTTGTCTCGTGCTGCCTCACGGCTGCCCGGATGTGAGCGACGCGCCTTCTCCAGGAGGCTTGACGCGAGCGCCTGGCGAGGTGCGCGAACGAATTCGTGAGGTCCACGCTCTCACAGCTGTGGCAGCGGAGGTTCCCGGGTCGAACGGTAGAGACCTGATATTGGCGAACAACGGATTGTGGAGGACATGCCGAAGAAAGAAGGCGTGATTGAGATCGAGGGCACCGTTTCGGAAGCCCTCCCCAACGCGATGTTCCGTGTCGAACTGAGCAACGGGCACAAGGTTCTCGCCCACATCAGCGGCAAGATGCGCCAGCACTACATCCGGATCCTCCCTGAGGACCGCGTGGTGGTGGAACTCTCGCCGTACGACCTCACGCGAGGTCGCATCGTCTACCGCTACAAGTAGTCACCGAGCGCAGCGCGGTCGCAAGCCCGAGCTGTGTCAGCCGAAAGAAGGACGACCAGTGAAGGTCAACCCCAGCGTCAAGCCCATCTGTGCCAAGTGCCAGGTGATCCGTCGCCATGGCCGCGTCATGGTGATCTGTGAGAACCCGCGTCACAAGCAGCGCCAAGGCTGACCACAGATCAACGCAACATCGCACCTGCACCATCACAACTGAACAACTCACATCGTGATCGCTAGCGATCTGCCTGGCTCGCCACTCAGATCGCAAAACACCTCCGGAGCAGACGGCCGGAGCCCCTCTCGACGAGGGGACGCGTCACGACCGACACCGCTGCGAAACACCCTAAGGAATACCGCCTGATGGCACGCCTCGTTGGTGTGGATCTCCCGCGCGACAAGCGCATCGAGATCGCACTTACCTACATTTTCGGCATCGGCCGAACTCGCTCCCAACAACTTCTCGCCGCAACCGGCGTGGACCCGAACACTCGAGTTCACGACCTCGGTGACGAAGAGCTGGTCAAGCTCCGCGACGAGATCGAAGCGAACTTCAAGATCGAAGGTGACCTCCGTCGCGAGGTCCAAGCCGACATCCGTCGCAAGATCGAGATCGGCTCCTACCAGGGCCGCCGCCACCGTCAGGGCCTGCCGGTCCGCGGTCAGCGCACCAAGACCAACGCGCGTACCCGTAAGGGTCCCAAGCGCACCGTTGCCGGCAAGAAGAAGGCGAAGTGATTTAGATGCCTCCCAAGACTCGCGCGACCGCCAAGAAGGTGCGTCGCAAGGAAAAGAAGAACATCGCCGCGGGCGAGGCTCACATCAAGAGCACGTTCAACAACACCATCGTGACGATCACCGACCCCACGGGCGCGGTGATCTCGTGGGCCTCGGCCGGCACGGTCGGCTTCAAGGGCTCCCGCAAGTCCACGCCGTACGCCGCGCAGATGGCCGCCGAGGCCGCCGGCCGTCGGGCCATGGACCACGGCATGAAGAAGATCGACGTGTTCGTCAAGGGACCGGGTTCGGGTCGCGAGACCGCGATCCGTTCACTGGGTGCCATCGGCCTCGAGGTCGGCACCATCCAAGACGTCACCCCCACCCCACACAACGGTTGCCGCCCGCCCAAGCGCCGGCGCGTCTGACCCGAGACTCAAGGAGAGACTGACATGGCCCGTTACACCGGCCCCATGACCAAGAAGTCGCGCCGTCTCGGTGTCGACCTCGTCGGCGGCGACGCTGCGTTCGAGAAGCGTCCCTACCCCCCCGGCCAGCACGGCCGCGCGCGGATCAAGGAGAGCGAGTACCGCTCGCAGCTCCAGGAGAAGCAGAAGGCCCGCTACACCTACGGCGTTCTCGAGCGCCAGTTCCACAACTACTACGTCGAGGCTTCGCGTCGCCAGGGCAAGACCGGCGACAACCTCCTGCAGCTGCTGGAGTGCCGCCTCGACAACGTGGTCTACCGCGCCGGCTTCGCCCGGACCCGCCGTCACGCGCGCCAGTTGGTGACCCACGGTCACCTGCTGGTCAACGGCAAGAAGGTCAACATCCCCTCGTTCCAGGTCTCGGCTCACGACGTCATCGACGTTCGCGAGAAGTCCTTGGAGATGACCCCGTTCATCGTGGCTCGTGAGACCCACGGCGAGCGGCACGTTCCGGCCTGGATGGAGGCGCTCCCCAACCGGATGCGCATCCTGATCCACCAGGTCCCGGTTCGCGCGCAGATCGACCTTCCGGTCCAAGAGCAGCTCATCGTGGAGTACTACTCCAAGAAGTAGTTCGCACCGCACGTCTTCAGTTCGCCGCCACGCACAACATCTGGGCCCGTCATATATCGGGGGGGTCCGGGAAGGAAGAACCAGTGCTCATTGCACAGCGCCCCACCCTGTCTGAGGAGTCCGTCGACGAGTTCCGTTCGCGGTTCGTCATCGAGCCGTTGGAGCCGGGTTTCGGCTACACGCTCGGCAACTCGCTGCGTCGTACCCTCTTGTCCTCGATCCCAGGTGCCTCGGTCACCAGCATCCGGATCGACAGTGTCCTCCACGAGTTCTCGACCGTTGAGGGCGTCAAGGAGGACGTGACCGAGGTGATCTTGAACCTCAAGGGTCTCGTGGTCTCCTCCGAGCACGACGAGCCGGTGACCATGTACCTGCGCAAGTCCGGTGCGGGCGAGGTCACGGCCGCGGACATCCAGCCGCCGGCCGGTGTCGAGGTGCACAACCCCGACCTCAAGATCGCCACGCTCTCCGACAAGGGCTCGCTCGAGATGGAGTTGGTCGTCGAGCGCGGCCGCGGCTACGTCTCGGCCGTGCAGAACAAGGGCGTGGACAACGAGATCGGCCGGATGCCGGTCGACTCGATCTACAGCCCCGTTCTCAAGGTGACCTACAAGGTCGAGGCCACCCGAGTCGAGCAGCGCACCGACTTCGACAAGCTCGTCATCGATGTGGAGACCAAGGCCTCGATGCGTCCCCGCGACGCCATCGCTTCGGCCGGCAAGACCCTCGTCGAGCTGTTCGGGCTGGCACGCGAGCTCAACGTCGAGGCCGAGGGCATCGACATCGGTCCCTCGCCCGTCGATGAGCAACTGGCCGCCGACCTGGCCCTGCCCGTCGAGGACCTCCAGTTGACGGTGCGTTCCTACAACTGCCTCAAGCGCGAGGGCATCCACACCGTGGGTGAGCTCATCAGCCGCTCGGAGCAGGACCTGCTCGACATCCGCAACTTCGGTGCGAAGTCGATCGATGAGGTCAAGGCCAAGCTGGTCGAGATGGGTCTGTCCCTCAAGGACAGCGCCCCCGGCTTCGACGCTGCAGCGGCCCTGGCCGCCTACGGCGACGAGGACGAGGACGACGCGTTCGTCGAAGACGAACAGTACTGACCAGCGTCGAGGACCAGCACTACTCAGCACTCCGTAGTTACATCTACTCCGGTACCTCATACGGCCGGGGAGAATCGAGAGAACAATGCCTACCCCCAAGAAGGGTGCCCGCCTCGGCGGTAGCCCGGCCCACCAGCGCCTGATCCTCTCCAACCTCGCCACGGCGTTGTTCGAGCACGGTCGGATCACCACCACCGAAGCGCGTGCCCGCACGCTGCGTCCGGTTGCGGAGAAGCTGATCACCAAGGCCAAGAAGGCCGAACTCGGCACGGTCGAGTCGCTGCACAACCGTCGTGAGGTCCTCAAGACCATCCACGACAAGAGTGTCGTGCACACGCTGTTCACCGAGATCGGTCCCGGTTTCGCGGAGCGTCCGGGTGGCTACACCCGGATCACCAAGATCGGGCCGCGCAAGGGCGACAACGCCCCCATGGCGGTCATCGAACTGGTCAGCGAGAAGTACGACCCGAAGCCGGCGCGTACCAAGACCAAGTCGACCCCCGAACCGAAGGCGGCTGCGCCTGTCGAGGCCGAGGAGACCACCGACGAGGCCGTCGAGACCGAGGCCGTCGAGACCGAGGTCGTCGAGACCGAGGCCGCCGAGGTTCCCACCGAGCAGAGCGAAGAGGCCTCCCCCGAGGAGAGCGTCGTCGCCGAGGCCGAGGTTGCCGAGGAGTCCGACGAGGACGAGAAGGCCTGAGCCTCCTCTTCCACCACGTCACACCGCTGACCCGCTCCTCACCAGGGGCGGGTCGGCGTCATTTGGGGACTCAACCGGCCCCGGTGGCGAGCCGAGCGTGGGCGGCGCGCTGGATCCGTTCGTTGACCGGTGTCGGCACGCCGTGGAGCCGGCCGAGCAGGACGATCTCGCCGGCGCGGTAGTCCACCTCGATCCCCGAGGTGCCCCGCGAGAGGCTTTGCCCCAACGAGTTGGGTCCGCGGGCCTCGGCGCGTGAGCGCAGCAGGTCACCGCGACGTTCGCGGTCCTGGGCCTGGGAGACCACCGGCACCCCGGCGGCCGCCAAGACCGCCTCGCCCTCGTCGCGGACCCGGCCGCGCAGGGTCTCGATCTCGGGATCATCGGGCAGGACGGTCGCGACGTCTCCGACGGCGTTGCTGATGAGCTTGCGGTACTTCCAGGCCATGATGTCGGGCCGCGCCTGGGCCGCGAACCCCGCCGCGCGCAGGTCCCGCGCCACTGACTCACACAGGTCGTCGGTGCCGTTCGGGTAGCGGCCCAGGTCCAGGATTCCCGGTGTCGGGTGCGACTTGCACACCACGGTCCCTGGCACCAGGTGGGTGGCGGGAAGCATCACCGTCATGGCATAGGTGTGCGCGAAGTGCCGCAGCACCTCGCGTTCGTTGGCGACACCGTTCTGGGCGCACACGATCGGCGTGCCGGGCGGGGCGTGCGCCGCCAGGTCCGAGAGCGCTCCGAGCGTCTGATGCGACTTGACGCTCAAGATCACCACCGTCTCATCGCTCCATGCCACGCCCGCGGCGCTCGGGGCGGCGGCGGCTTTGATCACCTGGGTGCCCGCGCCGGTGTCGAGGAGCAGGCCGTTGGCGAGGATCCGCTCGAGGTGTTCTCCTCGGGCGATCACGGTGACCTCGCTGCCGGCCCGGTGCAGGTGCCCGGCGATGACGCCGCCGACCGCCCCGGCGCCGTAGATGACGTAGCGCGGTGCGTGGTGGCTCATGGGGCGATCCTGTCAGGTGCCTCGGCTGGGTCCTGGTGCGAGACTGTGTCGATGGGAGCCGACGTCTTGGTGGTGGGGGAGTCCCTCGTCGACATCGTCGCGACACCGAGCGGTGCCCCGCACGAGTACGCCGGCGGCAGCGCCGCCAATGTCGCGGTCGCGCTGTCGCGGCTCGGGCTGGCGGTGCGCTTCGCCACCAGTTTCGCCGGCGACCGGCGCGGACAGATGATCGCCGATCACCTCAGCGACGCCGGGGTCGACCTGGCCTGCGATCCGGCCGCGATCTCGCGGACCTCGACCGCCAAGGCGACCCTCGACACGACCGGCGCGGCGCGCTACACCTTCGACCTCGACTGGCGGCTCAACCCCGTCGCTGCGGACCCCACCCCGCTGGTGGTGCACACCTCGTCGCTGGCCGCGGTGCTCGCGCCGGGGGCCGAGGAGGTCCTGGCCCTGCTCGAGCGGCTCCGCGACACCTCGACGATCAGCTACGACATCAATGCCCGGCCCGCGGTGAGCGGCACCGGACCCGAGGTCGTGCAGCGCGTCGAGCGGGTCGTGGCGGCCTCCGATCTGGTCAAAGCCAGCGACGAGGACCTCGAGGCGCTCTATCCCGGCCGCACGCTGGCCGACTCGGCGCAGGCGCTGATGGACCTCGGCCCAGCCGTGGTGGTCGTGACCCGAGGCGCCGACGGCGCCTTCTGGCTGGATCGTGACGGCACGGTCGAGGTTGCCTCGAGGCCGGTGGACGTGGCCGACACGATCGGCGCCGGCGACACCTTCGGCGCGGGCCTGATCTGCGCCCTGGCTGAGCGCCGGCGGCTCGGCGCCGGCGGCAGGACGGATCTGCGGGGTCTGGACCGCCGCGAGGTGGGTGAGGTCCTCGACTTCGCCTCCCGGGCGGCGACCGTCACGGTCTCGCGCCCCGGCGCCGACCCCCCTCGTCGCTCCGAACTCGGCTGAGGGCACATACGCTTCGGGCGTGCGGATACGGCTCGAGGTCGCCTACGACGGTGGCGACTTCCACGGGTGGGCAGCCCAACCGCGACTGCGCACCGTCGAGGGCGAGTTGTCCTCGGCGCTGGCGACCGTGCTGAGGGTTCCCGAGGTCCATCTGACCTGCGCCGGACGCACCGACGCGGGGGTTCACGCCCGCGGTCAGGTGGTTCACCTCGACCTCGATGGGCTCCCCGAGGGTGCCGAGCGGCTGTTGCGCCGGGTCAACGGGGTGCTGGCCGCCGATCTGCGGGTGCGCAGCGTCGTGGAGGCGCCGCCGGGCTTCGACGCCCGGTTCAGCGCGGTGTGGCGCCGCTACGCCTACCGCGTGGTCGACGATCCGGCCGCGGTGGACCCGTTGACCCGCGGTCACGTCCTGGCCTGGCCGCGGCCCCTCGATGTCGCAGCGATGGCCGAGGCGTCGCAGGCCCTGATCGGGCTGCGCGACTTCGCCTCGTTCTGCAAACAGCGCGAGGGTGCCACCACCATCCGAACCCTTCTCGACCTCGACTGGACCCGCGACTCCTCGGGGGTGGTCACCGCCGAGGTCCGCGCCGACGCGTTCTGTCACAGCATGGTGCGCTCGCTGGTCGGGTGCCTACTCGCGGTGGGGGAGGGTCGCAAACCGGCCACCTGGCCGGCCGAGATGATGGCCGCGGGTCGTCGGGATGCGGCGATCGCGGTCGCTCCCGCGCACGGTCTGACCCTCGAAGAGGTGGGCTACCCACCGGCGGGGGAGTTGTCGGCACGCGCGGAGATGACGAGGGCGAAACGTGTCTGAGGAAGCCGAGCACTATTTCACCGCCGACCCCTCCGTGCCGTTCAAACGCGAGCCGGTGCGGGTCTCGGTGTGGGACCAGGACCTGGCGATGGAGTCGGGCTCGGGGGTCTTCGCCCGCGGGCGACTCGACAGCGGGACCGCCGTGCTCTTCCGCGAGATCTCGCCGCCGCAGGCCGGTCACATCCTCGACCTCGGCTGCGGCTACGGCGTGATCGGCCTGGCCATCGCTGCTGCCGTCCACGAGGCGAAGGTCACCGCCGTCGACGTCAACGAGCGAGCCGTGCTGCTCGCCAACGAGAACGCGGCGGCTCTCGGCGTCGCCGACCGATACCTCGCTGCCGTCCCTGAGGCGATCGACCCCTCGGCGAGGTACGACGAGATCTGGTCGAACCCGCCGATCCGGGTCGGCAAGGCCGCCCTCCACGACCTGCTGCTCACCTGGCTGCCGCGACTGGCCCCCGGCGGTCGTGCGGTGATGGTGGTCGGCAAGAACCTCGGCGCCGACTCGCTGCAACGCTGGCTGGGCGACCAGGGCTGGCCCACCGTGCGCCTGGCGAGCGCCAAGGGGTTCCGGGTGCTGGAGTCGCGCCGCGCGGATAGTTAGTCACCTTTGGGCCCGCAACTTCGGCGAAACCGGACCCAAAGGTGACTGACTATCCCGGTTCTGGGCTTCAGACGAACGCCGAGATCCCGGTCTCGGCCCGGCCGATGAGCAACTTCTGGATCTGGCTGGTGCCTTCATACAGCGTCATCACCCGGGCATCGCGCAGGTACTTCGAGGCGGGGTACTCATCGATGTAGCCGGCGCCGCCGTGGATCTGGATGGCCAGGTTGGCGGCGCGCACGGCGGCCTCGGAGGCGAACAGTTTGGCCTTCGATGCCTCGGTGCGGAACGGCTCGCCCCGGTCGACCAGGTCGGCACAGCGCCACACCAACAATCGCGCGGCGTCGGCGTCGACCGACATGTCGGCGATCATGTCCTGCACGAGTTGGAAGCCGGCGATGGGACGACCGAACTGGGTGCGCTCCTGGGCGAAGGCGACCGAGGTCTCCAGGCAGCCCTGCACGATGCCGACACAACTGGCGCCGATGCCGAGGCGCCCCTTGTCCAGCGACGTCATGGCGATCGTGAAGCCCTGGCCCTCCTCGCCGAGCAGTGCGGATGCGGGCACCCGCACGTCGGTGAGGAACAGTTCGGCGGTCGCCTGGCCGCGCAGCCCGAGCTTGCCCTTGATCTCGCGGGCCTCGAACCCGGGCGTGGCGGTGGGCACCAGGAACGCCGAGATCCCCTTGGGGCCGGAACCGCCGGTGCGCGCGAAGATGAGCGCGAGGTCGGCCCAGGTCCCGTTGGTGATGAAGAGCTTCTGGCCGCTGATCACCCAGTCGTCCCCGGAGCGAACGGCGCGGGCGGTGAGGTTGCCGGCGTCGGATCCGATATCGGGCTCGGTCAGCCCGAAGCACCCGAGTGCGTCGGCCGAGGCGATCCGCGGCAGCCACTCCTGCTTCTGGTCCTCGGTCCCGAAGCCGAGGATCGACTTGCCGACCAGTCCGCTTGAGACCGAGACGATCCCGCGCAGGGAGGAGTCGGCGCGTCCGAGTTCTTCCATGGCCAGGGCGTAGGTGAGGTAGTCGCCGCCGACCCCGCCGTACTCCTCGGGGATGGTCAGTCCGAAGAAACCGAGGTCTGCCATCTTGGGCAGGATCGCCAGGTCCACGGACTCGTCCCGGTCCCACTGGGCACGGTGCGGGAGCGCCTCGCGGTCCAGGAACTCACGCGCCGTGGCCCGGAAGGCCTCCTGTTCCTGGGTCAGCGACAGGTCCATCAGCCCTCCAGTTCGGCGAGACCGGCCGCCACGATGAGATCGAAACCCTCACCGATCCGGTCGAATCCGGCGCCGACCGTCTGGCCCTTGAGGTAGCGGTAGTGGATGCCCTCGAGGATCACCGCGAGCTTGAAGTAGGCCAACCCCATGTGCCAGCCCATGTCTCCGGGCTCGCGCCCGCTGGCCACGCCGTACGCCGCGAGTTGGTCGCGCCGCGACGGGTAGCCCGCCGCCTTGGC
The DNA here is from genome assembly GCA_041581495.1 of Nocardioides sp. Lineage (GTDB taxonomy): Bacteria > Actinomycetota > Actinomycetes > Propionibacteriales > Nocardioidaceae > Nocardioides. Next base: position 25,296 of record JBFIDC010000002.1, read on the forward strand.
GACGTCGGAGACGATGTCACCGCCCGCGGATTCGGAGAGTTGGTCATAGACCAGCATCAGCGCCAGGTCGGTGCGGGTGTCGCCGAGCGTGGCCATCTCCCAGTCGACGACGGCACGGATCTGGTCGGAGGAGTCGACCAGGCAGTTGTCGAGGCGGTAGTCGCCGTGCACGATGCCGAGCACCGATGGGTCCTCGGGCGGGATCGAGGCGGTCAACGCTCGGTGCAGTTCCTCGGCGCCGGGACGCTCCTGGGTCTTGGACCCCTCGAGTTGTTGACCCCAGCGGCGGACCTGTCGTTCCAAGAACCCCTGTGGACGACCGAACTCGCCCAACCCGACCGCCACGGGATCAACCGCGTGCAGCGCGGCCAACACCTCGATCAGGCGCTGGGAGATCGCGGCGGTGCGGGTGGCGCCACGCGCCTCGAGTTCGGCCGCCGAGCGGATAGCGATCCCCTCGATGCGTTCCATCACATAGAACGGCGCACCCAACACCTCGGGGTCGGCGCAGTGGGCGAACATCGCCGGCACCGGGACCGCGGTGTCGGCCAGCGCCGACATGGCCGTGAACTCGCGGCCCATGTCGTGGGCGGTGGCCTGCACGTGTCCGAGCGGGGGACGCCGAAGGATCCACCACGAGGTGCCGTCGGTGACCTCGTAGGTCAGGTTGGACTTGCCGCCGGCGATGAGTCGGGCGCTGAGGTCCCCGACCACCTCGCCGGGGCGCTGTGTGTCGTACCAACCGCGGAACGCCGCCAGGTCCAGGCCTGGAATCTCGGCGGAGGCGAACTCACCCATCACTGCACTCCCGGATCGTGGTCGAGCAAGAACTCATCGAGTTTGCCCTGAAGTTTGCGCATCCCACCCAACCAGCGGTCGGTCTCGGCCGCGCGCGTGGCGTAGTAGCCGGCCACCTCGGGATGCGGAAGCACCAGGAAGCGGTCTTCGGCCAGCGAGGCCACCCACGTCTGCGCGACCTGCTCGGGAGTCAGGGCCTGATCGCGCGAGAGCAGGTCCTTGAGCGGACCGGCCTGATCGAGCATGCGGGTCTGCACCCCCTGCGGGCAGATCGCCTGCACGGCGATGCCGCGGTGACCGTAGGTGATCGACAACCACTCGGCGAAGCCGACCGCCGCGTGCTTGGTCACCGAGTACGGCGCCGCGCCGATCATGGTCAGCAGGCCGGCGGCCGAGGCGGTGACCACGAACCGGCCGCCTCGGTGGTCGGCCAGCCAGCGCGGCACGAGCACCCGTGCCGCCCGGACGTGGGACATCACGTTGGTCTCGATCATCTGCGCCCAGGCCTCCTCGGGCGCCTGGAGGCTGTCGGGTTGCTCCTCGCTCACCGAGCGGTCGATGCCGGCGTTGGCCATGAAGACGTCGATGCGGCCCAGCGCGGCGGTGGCGCCGTCGATCAGGGCCGCGACGCCCTCGGTCGAGGAGCAGTCACCGGGCAGTGCGGTCGCACCGATCTCGGCCGCCACGGCGTGGCACGCGTCCGCGTCCAGGTCGTTGACGACCACGCGTGCGCCCTCGGCGACCAGTCGCTGCGCCAGCGCCCGCCCGATCCCGTGTCCAGCGCCGGTGACGACCGCCCCGCCATCCTCGAGTCTCTGCATGGGGCAACACTGGCACGGGGCCGGGCGGGATGCGCGCAGGGATCAGGCGCCGCCCCCGCGAAGGTGATCGAGGACGTGGGCGAACTCGTCGGTGGGGGAGAAGTCGACGTACTCGGTGTCCTCGATGGCTTCGGGGGCGTGGCCCGGGGCCCAGTAGAACGCCTCGCCGGCGCTGTAGTCGCGGGCGCCGACAGCGGTGTGCATCCGGACCTTGCCCTTGAGCAGGTAGCCCCAGTGCGGGCACTGGCACAGGTCCTCGCGCAGGCCCACGAGGGCCGGGCGCAGATCGGTGCCTGCGGGCACCTGCAAGAAGCCGGCGCTCATCCCGCCGCCGACCTCGGCGAGGCGGATCTCGACACCGTCGCCTTCGATCGCGATCGGTGCCTGTTGCTTGGTGGTCGAGAACATGATTCCTCCTGGGGTTGGTTGTCGGCCACACTGTCGTGAGGGGCGTTCCCGAAACGTTCCCGAGCGGATCGGGCCGGAGGAGGTGGTGCTGCCAGTGGCTGACGAGGTGGCACTTGAACTGCTCGGTCATTTCCGCGTCGTGCTCGGCGGGCGACCCGTGGACCAGTGGCCCAGCCGCCGCTCGGCCGAACTGGTTCAGCTGCTCGGACTCGCCGCGGAGCACCGGCTCACCCGTGAGCAGGTCATCGACGCCCTGTGGCCACAGTTGGACGCCGAGGCGGGCGGCGCCAACCTGCGCAAGGCCGCACACTTCGCCCGGCAGGCCCTGGGGGACCAGGAGGCGGTCGCGCTCAAGGGCGGCCGGGTCGCCCTCTTCCCGGACCGCAGGATCACCACCGATGCGTCGCGGTTCGAAGCGGAGGCCCACCAGGCGTTGGCCGCCGACGACCCGGGCCGCGTCGCCGCCGCGCTCGACCTCTACCGGGGCCCACTGCTGCCCGACTCGCTCTATGAGGACTGGGCGCAGGAGAGTCGTGAACGACTGCATTCGCTGTGGGTCGAGTTGCTGCGCGAGGACGGTCAGTGGGCTCGGGTGGCCGACCTCGACCCCACCGACGAGTCCGCCTGCCGTGAGCTCATGCGCCACGAGTTGGCGCTCGGGCACCGGACCGCGGCGATCCGCTGGTACGGCCGACTGCGTTCGGCGTTGCGCAACGAACTCGGTCTGCGCCCCAGCCCGGAGACCGATGCGGTCTATGACGAGTGCGTCGCCGGGCTCGATCTAGGGGACACGGCGTTCGTGGGCCGCCAGGTCGAACTCGCCACCGGCACCGCGTTCCTGCGCCGAGACGATGGTTTCACCGACGTTCTGGCGGTCCGTGGCCCCGGGGGAATCGGCAAGTCCGCCCTGTGCCGCGAGCTGGCCCGGATCGCCGCGGCCGAGGGCAGGGTCCCGGTGCTCGTCGCCTCCACGGGTGACGGCGAGCCGTACGCCCCGATCATCGCGGCGATCGAGCACGTGATCGCGACCTCGCCGGAGGCCTTCTCCGGCCTCGGAGAACGGGCCCGCTCCGTCTTGTCACGGCTGAGTCCGCTGGCCGACTCGGGGACCGTGCTCGACCACCCCCCGACCAGGCACGAAACCGTCGGTGCGGTGCGCCGACTCCTGCTGGCGGCCGGGGGTGCGGAGGGCGTGCTGCTCGTCGTGGACGACGTGCACCTGGCCGACGAGGCGACCGTCGACCTGCTGCTGCGACTGGACTCGCCGGGGCGGCAGATCCTTCTGGTCCTGGCCTACCGTGGCGAATCGGCTCCGGACGCGCTCACGCGCGGTGTGGTTCGGTGGGGTCGGATCGGCCGCGCCGTCGAGTTGGATCTCGCTCCGCTGACCGCGGCCGATGCCGCCGCACTGGTCATGGGCGCCTCGGACACGCCACGTGACCCTGAGGCGGTCCGACGGATCGTGGACCTGGCCGAGGGCAACCCGTTCCTGGCCATCGAGGTCGCTCGCAGCCCCGTCGCCGGCGTTCCGTCCCTGACGCCGACGCGACGTGAGGCGGTGCTGACTCGGATGCTCGAACTCGGCACCGATGACCAGGCGCTGTTGGAGAGGCTGGCGCTGGCCGGCCGCGGGATCGATCCGGCATGTCTGGTCGCGGTGAGCGGGACCAGCGAGGAGACGGCCTTCCGCTCGGTCGAGGCGGCGCTGCGCTCGGGGGTACTCGTCGTCGACGGCACGGCCTATCGCTTCCGCCACGAACTCGTGCGCACCGCCCTCGAGGAGCGCGTGGCTCCGCACGCACGTGTGGTGGCGCATCGCGAGATGGCGGCGGCGCTCGCCGGGGTCGGCGCGGCGCCGAGGCTGGTGGCCCGACACTGGCTGGCCGGCGGGCGTCCAGCGCAGGCCGCGGCATGGCAACTCGCTGCGGCTAGGCAGGCGGTGGCCGTGGGAGCGTTCGGCGACGCGCTGATCGAACTCGACCAACTCCTGACCGCCGACCCCCGGCACGAGGACGCCCTCAGGCTGCGAGCCGAGGCCCTCGATGCCGTCGGCAGCCCGGAGGCGCCCTCGGCCTACGAGTCGGCGGCCGACGTCATCGGTGGCGGCGAGGCGCACGACCTGCGCGCCAAGCGCGCGCTGGCCCTGATCAAGCGAGGAGATGCGCCCGCGGCGCTCGGCGTTCTGGCCGCCGTCGAACCGGTGAGTGTCGAGGGCAAACTGGCTGAGGCGCTGGCCCACTGCGGGGCCGCGGCGCTCGGCTTCACCGATCCCGCGGTCGGTTCGCAGAAGGCCGCGGCCGCGCGTCGACTCGCACTGCAGTCGGGGGACTCGGAGTCGTTGGTGGTGGCCTCGTGGGCCAACGCCGCTGCCGCGCACGCGCGCGGCGATCTGCGCCGCAGCGTCGAGATCGACCTGGACGAGACGCGGGCCCTGCCACGGTTGGCGACCAGCGTCTTCGACGGCCAACTCTGCATCACCCAACGACTGCTCTATGGCGCGCGGCCCTACTCCGACGTGATCGACTTCGCCGACTCCTTGGCCTCGGAGGCCGACCGGCTCGGGGCGACCCGGGGTTCGGCGTTCGCGGTCACGATTCGCGGTGAGGCCAAGTTGCTCTCCGGTGACATCGACGGGGCGGCGAGCGACCTGACCCTCGGGGCGGATCTGCATCGGGCGATCGGCGCCGTGACCGGTGAGGCCTTCGCACTCCAACGCCTGGCCGAGGTCGCCCTGCACCGCCACCGGCCCGAGGAGGCGGCCGGTCTGCTCGACGAGTCGCTGGCCATCGCGCGGGAATCTGACGTCGGCTTCCACCTGCTCGACCGCATCTATGGCGCCAGAGTGCTCCTGGCCGGCGACCCGGAGTTGGCGCTGGCGGCCGTGGAGGACGCCGAGGAGGCGGTCCGCGGACCCATCGAGACCTGCCCCGGTTGCCGGATCACCCTCGCCGTTCCGGCTGCGATCGCCGCCGCCCGCGCGGGCGACCTCGGCCGTGCTGATCGCTGGCTCGAGGAGTCCGAGTACCTCGCCTCGATCGTGATGCGGTTGCCGGCCTGGGACGCGGCGCTGGAGGAGGTGCGCGGCCATCGCGCGATCGCCGACCACGACGTGGAACGGGCCAGAGGTCACTTCCTCGCCGCGGCCACGGGGTTCGCCGAGGCGGGTCAGCGATTGGACGCCGACCGCTGCGCGGGACTCGGCGAGGCACCCGCCTAGGGCGCCCGCCTAGGGCACCAGGTGGCAGGCTGGTGGAATGAGGTACGACCCGGCACCGGAACGCTACGACTCGATGACCTACCGACGCACCGGGCAATCCGGCCTCCAGTTGCCCGCGATTTCGCTCGGGCTGTGGCAGAACTTCGGGACCGATCGCCCCGAGGAGACCCAGCGGGCGATCCTGCGGCGTGCCTTCGACCGCGGCGTGACCCACTTCGACCTGGCCAACAACTACGGCCCGCCGTACGGCCGCGCCGAGGAGAACATGGGGGTCTATCTGCGCGACGACTTCGCCGGTCTTCGCGACGAACTGGTGATCTCGACCAAGGCCGGCTACGACATGTGGCCGGGTCCCTACGGCCAGGGCGGGGGTTCACGGAAGTACGTCTTGGCCTCCCTCGACCAGTCGCTGGATCGGATGGGACTGGACTACGTCGACATCTTCTACAGCCACAGGTTCGACCCGCACACCCCTCTCGAGGAGACCATCGGGGCGCTCGATCACGCCGTCCGCGTCGGCAAGGCGCTCTATGTCGGCATCTCGTCCTACTCGGCCGACAAGACCCGCGAGGCGGCCGAGATCGCCCGATCGCTGGGGACCCCGCTGGTGATCCACCAACCGTCGTACTCGATGCTCAACCGCTGGATCGAGGAGTCGCTGCTCGACGAACTCGAGACCCAGGGGATGGGCTGCATCGTCTTCGGAGCCTTGGCTCAGGGGCTGCTCACCGACCGCTACCTCGACGGCATCCCGCAGGACTCACGGGCGGCCCGCGAGGGCTCGTCGGTGCCGGGCGAGTCCTTCGACGAGATCACCCTCGAGCACGTGCGGCGACTCAATGCGATCGCCGAGAGCCGCGGGCAGAAGCTCGCGCAACTGGCTCTGCAGTGGGCCCTCCGCGACCCCCGGGTCACCTCGGCGGTGATCGGGGCGTCCTCGGTCGAGCAACTCGACACCAACCTCGATGCGCTCTCTGCCCCACCGCTGACCCCGGCGGAACTCGAGCAGATCGACGCGCATGCCGTGGATGTCGGCATCAACCTCTGGGCGCGGTCCTCGGCCCACTGAGCATCGCCCACCGAGCGGGCGGCCCCGAGGGGTGGGGGCCTCGAGGGGGGAAGGAGTCACCGGGTCCCCGGTGACCCCGTCGCTTCCTGGGCAAGATCTCGCCCGGGAAGCGCCAAAGTCACCGGG
>JBFIDC010000003.1:0-31411 GCA_041581495.1 Nocardioides sp.
ACCCGAGCCGGTGCACAGGTCGACGACCACCGGGTCGGGGCGCTCGAGGGCCGCCGCGATGGCCCAGCCGGCGAGCAGTTCGGTTTCGGGGCGGGGAACGAAGACTCCCGGACCGACCCTGAGCTCGACCCGCCGGAAGCCTGTGGTTCCGGTGAGGTGCTGGAGTGGCTCGCGCGCCTCGCGGCGTGCCACCAGTGCCTCGAACCGGGCACGTTCCTCGGGACCGACGGTCTCGACGAGCGGCAGGCGGGACAGCTCGACACCGAGCGCGTGAGCCAACAGCGCGCGTGCGTCGTGCTCCGGGCTTGCCACACCCGCCGCGCGGAGTCGCTCAGCTGCCGCAGCAACCAGAGGCCTCACGTGTCCAGGCTCTCCAGTCGGGCGGCCAACTCGGCTTCGACCGAGGACTCGATCACCGGTTCCAGCGCCCCGTCGAGCACCTGGTCGAGGTTGTAGGACTTGTAGCCCGTCCGGTGATCGGAGATCCGGTTCTCGGGGTAGTTGTAGGTGCGGATCCGTTCGGAGCGGTCAACGGTGCGCACCTGACTGCGACGCGCGTCGCTCGCCTCCGCTGCGGCCGCCTCCTGGGCAGCCGCCAGCAGACGCGCCCGCAGGATGCGCATGGCCTGCTCCCGGTTCTGGAGTTGGCTCTTCTCGTTCTGGCAACTGACCACGATGCCCGTGGGCACATGGGTGATGCGGACCGCGGAGTCGGTGGTGTTGACGCTCTGCCCGCCGGGACCGCTGGAGCGGAAGACGTCGATACGGAGGTCGTTCTCGTCGATGGTGACATCGACCTGCTCGGCTTCGGGGAACACCAGCACTCCCGCAGCGCTGGTGTGCACGCGGCCCTGGGACTCGGTGACCGGGACTCGCTGGACCCGATGCACCCCGCCTTCGAACTTCAAGAGCCCGAACGGGGCGCGGCCCGGCTCGGTGACGCCCTTGGCCTTCACCGCGACCGTGATCGACTTGTAGCCCCCCAGGTCGGACTCGGTCGCGTCGAGCACCTCCACGCTCCAGCCTTGGGTCTCGGCATAGCGCGAGTACATCCGAAACAGGTCGCTGGCGAACAGCGCCGACTCCTCGCCGCCCTCCCCCGACTTCACCTCGAGGATCGCGTCCTTGTCGTCGGTGGGGTCCCGCGGCACCAGGAGTCGGCGCAACTGCTCCTCGGCGGCGTCGCGTCGCGTCGCGAGCTTCTCGACCTCGGCGGCGAAGCTCTCGTCCTCGTCGGCCAGTTCGCGTGCCGCCTGGAGGTCCTCGGTCAGAGCGTCGAGCTCCTCCTTGGCGCCGATGATCCGGCTGAGCTCGGAGTAGCGCTGGTTGAGCTGCTTCGACAAGCGCGCGTCGGCATGCACGGCGGGGTCGCCGAGGCGCGATTCAAGCTCGGCGTGCTCGGCCTCGAGGCCGTCAACAGCATCGAACACGATCGCTCCTGCACCGTCGTCGGGTCCCGCCGGATGATTGGGCGGGCAAATGCAGAGCGCCGACCCAACGCGATGCGAGGGTCGGCGCTCGAAGGGTGCTACTTGTCGTCGGTGGCCTTGGTGGCGGCAGCCTTCTTGGCGTAGCGGGCCTCGAAGCGGGCCACGCGGCCGCCGGTGTCGAGGATCTTCTGCTTGCCGGTGTAGAAGGGGTGGCACTTGGAGCACACATCGGACTTGATGGTGCCGGAGGTGACCGTGCTGCGGGTCTTGAAAACGCTGCCGCAGGTGCAGGTGACCTCGGTGTCGACGTACTCGGGGTGGATGTCGCGCTTCATGATGCTGGTGTCCTCTCTGGGCACCGGGTCATCCCCTGGACAGGGGACGTGAACCGGAGCCGACGGGTCAGGATACTCAACCGCAGTGGCGAGTCGCTAATTCCCTCGACGGCACCTACATCGGACGGAGGTGGCTCAGGTGCTGCGTGCGAGAAGCGCCTCAACCCTGGCCGCGAGATCGCGAGGGCTGAAGGGCTTGGTGATGTAGTCGTTGGCACCGGACTGGTAGCCGATCTCGACATCGGACTGTTGAGCCCGAGCGGTCAGGAGAATCACCGGGATCCCCGCCATGTCAGGGGAACTGCGCATCTGTCTGACGGCCTCCAGGCCCGTCAACCCAGGCATCATGATGTCGAGGACAGCCAGGTCTGGATGCTGCTCTCGGCAGGTCTCAACAGCCGCACTGCCGTCTCCGACCGTCACGATCTCGTGCCCCATCGTGGCGAGCTTGAATTCGACCAACTCGCGGATATCGACGTCGTCGTCCGCAACCAGTATCCGTGCCATTGAGCGACCCCTCCCATCATGTGCTCTCGAAGTAGTAGATCAGCAGCGGAGGGGTGCTCGCGGGCGAATCGAATAACTGGTCGGGCGCCCGTTCGGATCAGGCCCATCCTGGGGTTTGCGCCAACGTCAGCCTCCAGCCCCCCGCGGCGATCAGCGCGGCGGGTTCTGCTGGATCTGACGCAGGAACTCGATGTTGGTCGAGGCGCCGTGGAGGCGCTCCAAGAGGAGGTCCTGGGCGGCTTGGGGTTCCAGGCCCGAGAGCGTGCGGCGCAAGCGCTCGATGATCTCGAGCTCCTCGTTGCCCATCAGCAACTCGGCATGCCGCGTACCCGAACGAGTCAGGTCGATCGCCGGGAAGACACGCTTGTCGTCGAGGTCGTGACGCAGCCACAACTCCTGGTTGGCCGCTGACTTGAACTCCTCGAGGAACACCTCGTCGGTCAGCGAGCCTGTCTCGACCTGGGCCGTGGCGAGAATGGTCAAGGAGCCACCGTTCTCGAGATTGCGGGCGGCCCCGAAGAACTGCTTGGGCGGGTGCAGCGCGGAGGCATCCACGTTGCCGGCCAGGGCCCGACCGTTGGCGGGCGCGGACAGGTTGTAGGCCCGGCCCAGTCGCGAGAGCCCGTCGAGGAGCACCACGACGTCGTGGCCCTGCTCGACCAGTCGCTTGGCGCGCTCGATGGCCAACTCGGCCATCACCGTGTGATCGGCCGGCGCACGATCGAAGGTGGAGGCGATCACCTCACCCTTGACCGAACGCTCGAAGTCCGTGACGTCCTCGGGGCGCTCGTCGACCAGCACCACCATCAGGTGGCACTCGGGGTTGTTGCTGGTGATGGCCTGCGAGATCGCGCGCAGCAGCGAGGTCTTGCCACCCTGGGCCGGCGAGATGATCAAGCCACGCTGACCCTTGCCGATCGGCGCGATGAGGTCGACGATGCGGCCGACGAGGTTGCCCGAGTCGGTCTCGAGGCGGAGTCGCTGCGAGGGGTGCAGCGGAGTCATCGCCGCGAAGTCCAGTCGGTTCTTCCCCGATTCGGGGTCAGACCCGTTCACGCTGTCGACGCGCACCATCGGGTTGAACTTCTCTTTGCGCTCGCCCTCGCGGGGTTGGCGCACCTGGCCGACGATCGCATCGCCACGCCGCAGGCCGAACTTGCGCACCATCGAGAGCGAGAGATAGACGTCATCGGTGCCTGGCAGGTATCCACTGGTGCGGACGAAGGCGTAGTTGTCGAGGACGTCGAGGATGCCCGCCGCGGGGACCAGGACGTCGTCCTCGAGAATCGTGGTGTCGGGCTCGTTGCGAACCGCACCCGTGCGCGCGGGACCTCGGTCGCGTCCACGCCGGCGACGGTTGCGTCGGCCACCCTCACCATCTTGATCGTTGGGGTCGCCCTGGCCCTGCGGCTGGTTGGGGTTCTGCTGGCCGCCCTGGTTCTTCTGGTCGTTCTGGGCCTTCTGGTCGTTCTGGTTCTTCTGGTCGCTCTGGGCCTTCTGATCGCTCTGGGCCTTCTGATCGTTCTGGTTCTTCCGGTCCTTCTGATTGCCCTGGTTCTTCTGCTTGCCTTGGTTCTGGTTGCGCCCCGACTCGGCCTCGGCGCGCTCCTCGGCCCGGTCGGGCTGGTCAGACCTGTCGGCCTTCTGCTCCGACTTCTGGTTCGAGTCCTGCCCTGAGTCGGGAGCAGAGTCCTGACCAGAGTCCTGAGCGGAGTCCTGAGCAGGGCCATTGCGGCGGGACCGGGTGCGACCGCGTTCCTGCGGCGCCTGGTCGGAGTCGCGGGGGCTGCTCTCGACCTCGCCCTGCGGGGCGGATCGCTGCTCGCGAGGTTCGTCGCCGGCACCGGACTTGGCACCGGACTTGGCACCCGAATGGCCACCGGATTGGCCACCGGATTGGCCACCGGATTGGGAAGCCTTGATCGCCTCGACCAGTTGCGCCTTCTTCATCGAACCGGCGCCCCCGATGCCGAGTCCGCCGGCCATCTGCTTGAGATCGGCCAGCAACATGGAGTTCAGCCCGCCCTTGGCCGACTTGGCGGTCTTCTTGGCCGGCGCAGAATCAGTGCTGGCGGGGCTGGAGTCGGGGCTGGAGTCGGTACTGGAGTCGACGGTGGGATTGTCGATGGTTTCGCTCACGAGATTCGGGTCCTTCCCAGCGCACCGGACGGTGCGGGTGGAGGCACGGCCAGATATGACCGGGCGAGTGAGGAGAGATGATCCGGAGTGAAGACATCCGGGTCGACGCCGAGAACACGACGCGCCATCAATGTATCACCCGAGGTGCCGGGCTCGGACTCCCTCGGTGGCCACGGCGAGGCGGTGGTGTGCCCACCCGGTCGGGCAGTGCTCCGCCAGCGCGTCACCATCGAGATGGGCATCGAGCACCAGGACCGTGGGCCCGGCACCGGAGACGAACGCGGCCAAGCCCAGTGCGCGCAGTCGATCGACGAGGTCGAGTGAGTCCGGCATCGCGGGGCGGCGGTACTCCTGGTGCAAGAAGTCGCGGGTGGCCGCGCCCAGATGCTCCGGGGCGCCGCCCAGGGCAGCGACGAGCAGTGCCGCTCGCCCCGCGTTGGCGGCGGCCTCGGCGTGCGGGATCGAGGCGGGCAACAGACCTCGAGCGACCCCTGTCGAGACCGGCTCGGGCGGAACGAACGCGGTGGCCCGCACCCGCGGGTCGACCGGCGCCGTGGCGGCGTACCACCGGTCGCCCTCGCGCCCGGAGATGACGAATCCGCCCAAGGCGGCTGGGGCGACGTTGTCGGGGTGACCCTCGAGGTCGGCCGCGAGGACGAACAGCGCGTCGTCGTCCATCCGCGCCGCACCGTCGGCGACCAACGCGCGTGCGAGCGCGAGCCCGCCGACGATGGCGGCCGAGGACGATCCGAGCCCGCGTGCATGCGGAATCGCGTTGTGACAGGTCAGCCGCAGCCCCGGCGCGGTGACCCCCAGGGCCTCGAACCCCGCTCGCATCGCACGCACGACCAGGTGCGACTCGTCGCGGGGCACCTCCTCGGCACCGAACCCCTCGACCTCGATCAACAGGCCATCGGGCACGACCTGCGCCTCGAGGACGTCTCGCAACTCGAGCGCGAGCCCCAGGGCGTCGAAGCCGGGCCCGAGGTTGGCCGAGGTCGCGGGGACCTCGACGCGAACCGGTCCGGAGACGAAGCGATCCATGGGCGGCGATCAGGCCAGGCCGGCGGCCCTGGCCGCCGCGTCGACGTCAGCGTCGACCACCTGGTCGACGATGGGTCCGAACCCGTCCAGGGCGGTCGCGATGTCCTTGAGGCCGTGGCCGGTCACGGTGATGGCCACGCTCGAACCGGCATAGGACTCGCCCTGGGCGAGCTCTTGGAGCAGTCCGGCGATGCCCGCCGCCGACGCGGGTTCGACGAAGACACCGTCTCGGGAGGCGAGTTCACGCTGCGCGGCCAGAATCTGCGCGTCGCTGACGGCCGCGAAGCGTCCGCCGGACTCGTCGCGCGCGGCCTCGGCCAGCTTCCACGAAGCGGGGTTGCCGATGCGGATCGCGGTGGCGACCGTCTCGGGGTCGGGGAACGGTTCACCGACGACCAACGGTGCGGCCCCCTCGGCCTGGAAGCCGCGCATCACCGGGAGCCGCGATGCCAGTCCGAGGTCGGCGTACTGCGTGTAGCCCATCCAGTACGCCGAGATGTTGCCGGCGTTGCCGACCGGGAGCAGATGGAAGTCGGGGGCATCGCCCAGGAAGTCGATGATCTCGAAGGCCGCGGTCTTCTGCCCCTCGAGGCGGTACGGGTTGACCGAGTTCACCAGGGCGACCGGGTAGTCCCAGGCCAGTTGCTTGGCCAATCCGAGGCAGTCGTCGAAGTTGCCGCGGACCATGATCACCCGGGCGCCGTGGATGATCGCCTGGGCCATCTTGCCCGCGGCGATCTTGCCCTCCGGGACCAACACCAACGGCGTCAGACCGGCCTTGGCCGCATAGGCGGCCATCGAGGCCGAGGTGTTGCCGGTGCTGGCGCACACGACCGCCTCGGCCCCCTCGGCCTTGGCCACCGAGATGGCCGCGGTCATCCCCCGGTCCTTGAACGACGCGGTGGGGTTGTTGCCCTCGACCTTGAGCCACACCTCGGCCCCGGTCAGGCCCGAGAGCCACTCCGAGAACACCAGTGGGGTGCCACCCTCGCGCAGCGTGATCGCCGGGGTGCCTTCGGGGATGTCGAGCAGGTCGCGGTACTCCTCGATGACCCCTTGCCACTGATGGGTGCGCACTCGGGTCGGATGGGTCGGCGCGCTCATTCCTCGCCTCCTTCGACTCGCATCACCGAGGTGACCTCGCGGACGATGTCCATGCCACGCAGGTGGTCGACCGTCGCTGCGAGTTGGGCATCGGTGGCGGTGTGCGAGACCACGACGAGTTGAGCGTCGGCGCCACGGCCTTCTTGGCGGACGGTCTGGATCGAGACGCCGTGCTCGGCGAAGGCCAGCGCCACCTGCGCCAGCACGCCGGCGCGGTCCTCGACATCGATCGCCACGTGATAGCGCGTGATCGTTTCGCCCATGGGAAGCACGGCCCGATCCGCGTACGCCGACTCGCCGGCGCCGCGAGTGCCCGCGAGGTGGTGACGGGCCACCGTGACAAGGTCGCCCATGACCGCCGAGGCGGTCGGGGCGCCGCCGGCACCGGGCCCATAGAACATCAACTGGCCGGCAGCCTCGGACTCGACGAAGACGGCGTTGTAGGCGCCGCGCACCGAGGCCAACGGGTGGCTGCTCGGGATCATCGCCGGGTGGACGCGCACCGAGACCGCTTCCTCGCCCTCGTCGTTGACCTGACGCAGTTCACAGATCGCGAGCAGCTTCACCACGCTGCCCATGTCGTTGGCCGACATCACGTCGGCGGCGGTGACCTCGGCGATGCCCTCGCGGTGCACGTCGGCAGCGGTGACCCGGGAGTGGAAGGCCAACGACGCGAGGATCGCCGCCTTCGCCGCGGCGTCGAATCCCTCGACGTCGGCGGTCGGGTCGGCCTCGGCGTACCCGAGTTCCTGAGCCTCCTCGAGCGCCTCGGTGAAGCCGGCGCCGGAGGTGTCCATCTTGTCGAGGAGGAAGTTCGTGGTGCCGTTGACGATGCCGAGCACGCGGGTGACGCGATCACCGGCCAGGGACTCACGCAGCGGGCGCAGGATCGGGATCGCGCCGGCGACCGCGGCCTCGTAGTAGAGGTCGCGCCCGGCCTTCTCGGCCGCCTCGAACAAGGTCGGACCGTCTTCGGCCAGCAGCGCCTTGTTGGCGGTGACCACGCTCGCGCCGTTGTCCAGCGCGCTGAGGATCAGCGAGCGGGCCGGTTCGATACCGCCGATGACCTCAACGACCAGGTTGACGTCCTCGCGCGCCACCAGGGCCGCGACGTCGGTGGTCAGTAGGCCCTCGGGCACCTCGAACTCGCGGGGCGCATCGAGTCGGCGCACGCCGACGCCGACGAGTTCGACCGGCGCACCGACGCGGGCCTCGAGGTCATCGGCCTGCTCGAGCAGGAGTCGGACCACCTGAGAGCCGACCGATCCGCAGCCGAGAACGGCCACCTTGACGGTCATCGCTCGCTCACAGATCCTCTCCCGGGTTTCGCGGCATACCCATGTCGGTCGCCAGCAGGTCATGTTCAGTCTCGCGGCGCAGCAACACCTGCGCGACTCCGTCTCGCACCGAGACTACGGGCGGTCGCAGTGCATGGTTGTAGTTGGAGGCCAACGAACGACAGTAGGCACCGGTCCCGGGCACCGCGATCAGGTCGCCCGGAGCCACATCGGCCGGCAGGAACTCGTCGCGCACCACGATGTCGCCCGCCTCACAGTGCTTGCCGACGACGCGGGTGAGCACCGGCACCGAGGTGGAGGCGCGCGAGGCGATCGTGCACGAGTAGTCGGCGTCATAGAGCGCGGTGCGCACGTTGTCGCTCATGCCGCCGTCGACCGAGACATAGGTACGCACCGCTCCCCCGTCGAGTTCGACCGGCTTGACCGTGCCCACCGTGTAGACGGTGCAGGTCGACGGACCCACGATCGCGCGACCCGGTTCGATGGAGAGTCGCGGTTCGTCGATACCCAGCGCCCGGCACTCGTGCTCGACGATCTTGGACATCTCGGTGGCGAGTTGTGCGGGGTCGCTCGGATCGTCCTGGGTCGTGTAGGCGATCCCGAATCCTCCACCCAGGTCCATCTCGGGCATGGTCACGCCGAGGTCTTCGCCGACCTGGGCGTGCAGCGCCAGCACGCGCCGCGCGGCCACCTCGAACCCGGAGGAGTCGAAGATCTGGCTGCCGATGTGGGAGTGCAGGCCCAGCAGTTCGAGTCCGGGCGCCGCCAGCACCCGCCGGACGGCTTCAAGGGCGTCGCCGGAGGTGATCGAGAGCCCGAACTTCTGGTCCTCGTGCGCGGTCGCGATGTATTCGTGGGTGTGTGCCTCGACGCCCGCGGTGACCCGCACCATCACCTGCTGGGTGGTGTTCAGGTCCGCGGTGATCTGGGCGAGTCGCTCGATCTCGACGAACGAGTCGATCACGATCCGACCGACCCCGACCGAGACCGCGCGACGCAACTCGGCGTAGGTCTTGTTGTTGCCGTGGTAGCCGATCCGGGCCGGGTCGAACTCCGCGGCCAGCGCGACGCTCAACTCCCCGTCCGAGCAGACATCGAGGTGCAGACCCTCCTCGGCCACCCATCGCGCCACGGTCGTGCACAAGAACGCCTTGCCGGCATAGAAGACGTCGAAGTCGACGAAGCCGTCCCGGAAGGCGCGCGCTCTGGCCCTGAAGTCGGCCTCGTCGAGGACGTAGGCGGGAGTGTTGACCTCGGCGACCAGCGCCGGGATCGCCAATCCCCCGACGACGAGTTCACCGTCGTCGTTCTTGTGGGCCGTGGTCGACCACAGGTGCGGGACCAACTCGTTGGCGTCGCCGGGCTCTCGCAGCCACGACGGCCCCCGCAGGGCGCCCGGTGCGTGCGCCCAGCCGGCTTCGTGAGTCACGGCTACATCCGCTCCGGGGCACTGACACCGAGCAGGCCCAGTCCGTTGGCGAAGACCACGCGCGTGGCGTGCACCAGAACCAAGCGGGCACGGTGGAGATCGGTGGTCTCTTCGTCTCCCCTGGGCAGCACCCGGCACTCGTCATAGAACCGGTGGAAGGCTCCGGCGGTGTCCTCGAGGTAGCGCGCCACCCGGTGCGGCTCGCGCAGTTGCGCCGCGGCCGCCACCACGGCGGGGAAGTCGGCCAGGGCACGCAGCAGGTCGCCCTCGAAGGGCGTGGAGAGCAGCCCCGGGTCAGGGACCTCCTCGATCCCGAGGTCGGCCGCGTTGCGCAGGATCGAGGCGGTTCGGGCCGCGACGTACTGCACGTAGTAGACCGGGTTCGCGCGGTCGGCCTTGGCCCACAGTTCGAGGTCGAGATCGATGTTGGAGTCCGAACTGAACCGGGCGAGCGCGTAGCGCGCCGCGTCGTTGCCGATGGCACCCACGAGGTCGTCGATGGTGACCACGGTGCCCGCCCGCTTGGACATCCGCAGCGGCTCACCGTCTCGGAGCAGGTTGACCATCTGCCCGATCAGGAGTTCGAGGTTGGTGCCGGGCTCATCGCCGAACGCGGCGCACATCGCCATCATCCGACCGACGTAGCCGTGGTGGTCGGCTCCCAGCATGATCAGGCACCGATCGAAGCCACGCTCGCGCTTGTCGAGGTAGTAGGCCAGATCGCCGGAGAGGTAGGCGCCCTGCCCATCGGACTTGATGATCACCCGGTCCTTGTCGTCCCCGAACTTCTCGGTGGCCAGCCAGACCGCCCCGTCCTTCTCATAGGTGTTGCCGAGTTCGGTGAGTCGGGCCACCGCGCGCTCGACCGCCCCACTGCGGTGCAGGTCGTCCTCGTGGAAGTACACATCGAAGTCGACGCCGAAGTCGTGGAGGCTGGACTTGATCTCGTTGAACATCATCTCGACGCCCTCGGCGCGGAAGACCTCCTGCGCCTCGTCGTCGGCTTGGCTCGTGACGTCGGGGCGGCGAGCCACGATGGCGGCGGCGATGTCGTGGATGTATTGACCGCCGTACCCATCCTCAGGGGCGGGCTCGCCCTTGGCGCTGGCCAGCAGCGAGCGGCTGAAGCGGTCGATCTGAGCCCCGTGGTCGTTGAAGTAGTACTCGCGGGTGACCTCGGCGCCGGTCATGGTGAAGATGCGTCCCAGCGCATCCCCGACCGCTGCCCACCGCACACCGCCGATGTGGATCGGACCGGTCGGGTTGGCCGAGACGAACTCGAGGTTGATCTTCTGACCGGCGAACTCCTCCGAGGAGCCGTAGGACTCCCCCGCGGCCACGATGCGCTCGGCGATCACACCCTGGGCATCGGCGTCGACGGTGATGTTGAGGAATCCGGGTCCAGCGATGTCGACCCCGGCGATCCCCTCAACCGCGCTGAGCCGGTCTCGGACGGCCGTGGCCAACTCGCGCGGGTTCATCCCGGCCTTCTTGCCCAACTGCAGCGCGACGTTGGTCGCGTAGTCGCCGTGCTCGCGCTGCCGCGGCCGTTCCACGGTCACCGTCGCAGGGACGCCGTCAGGCAGAGAGAGGGCGCCCTCGTCCGACAGTGCCGTCAGTACGCCGACGATCGCGGAGGAGAGCTCTTCGGGAGTCACCGCGCAAGGGTATCGGCGCCACTGCGCTCACCTTGCCTCGGTTTCCGACCGTGGACTGTGCACAGGTATGGTTCCGGAGTTCCCGAGCCCCCGTAGCTCAGGGGATAGAGCACCGCCCTCCGGAGGCGGGAGCGAAGGTTCGAATCCTTCCGGGGGCGCTTCAATCACGAGGCGTTGCGGTCCCCGGAGATCAGGGAAGTCTGGCACTTCTATGGCCAGATCTCGGCGCAGAAGTGCAGGAGTTCCCTGATCTCCGGGGACTCCGCCACCCCCACGTGCCGGGTATCTGGGAAGTACGGTTCAACCGTGGCACCGACCGAACTCGTCTGGTTCGGCCTCGGCCTGCTGATGCTCGTCGCCGGAACTGTCGCGGTCGCTCGGTCGGCAGGTGTGCAACTCGGCTGGACCCCGCTGTGGGCCCTGGCCCGTGCCTCGATCCAGCTCAGCATCGTGGCTCTCATCCTGCGCGGCGTCCTGGCCAACCCCTGGACGGTCGTGGCGTTCATCGCCCTGATGCTGACCACGGCGACCTGGACCGCATCGGGTCGACTCAAGGACCTGTGGCACGGACGACGAGCCGCGTTCGCCGGGGTGACCAGCGGGGCGAGCATCGCCCTGGTCCTGGTCTTCGCGCTGCAGTTGGTGGACCTCGACGTGCGCTACCTGATCGCGCTCGGCGGCATCGTGATCGGCAACGCGATGACTGCCGCGACGCTGGCCGGTCGCAACTTCTTGCGCGGCACCCGACACCGTCGCGACGAGATCGAGGCGTGGTTGTCTTTGGGCGCCACCCCGGCGCAGGCGCACCGCGAGATCGGTCAGGAAGCCGTGCGCGAGTCTCTGCTCCCGACGCTCGACCAGACCCGATCGACGGGGCTGGTGACCCTGCCCGGGGCCTTCGTCGGTGCTCTCTTCGGCGGCGCCAGCCCTGCGGAGGCCGCGCAGTTCCAACTGGTCGTGCTGGCCGGAGTCGCGTTGGCGATGACGGTCTGCGGGGTCGTGGCGGCCCGGATGCTCGGCCGTTCGCCATTCATCGCCGTCGACGAGTGAGGGCGGCACACAGCGCAGCGAAGCTCACTCGAGGTCGATCCGCTTCTCGAGCTCGTCGGTGAGGTAGGCCGCATAGCTCACCGAGACGTGGGCCTTGTCGCGGCGGGCGATGTAGTCACCGATGACCGTCGGGCACCAGCCGTCGGCGCAGAACCACTGGCCGGTCTTCACATAGGTCGCCCCGGCCGCCAACGCGCCATCACGCAGGGCCTCAGCGAATCGCACCGAGGTCTCATCGCCCGGCGACAGACAGGACTCCAAGGTGGCGTCTCGCGCTGAGAGGCAGCGCCCAGGGTCGAAGGTGAGGTCGGGTGGATCGCCGATCAACACCACCTTGTCGGTCCACGGCGCGAGACGCTCGACCTGACGGGTCATCCCCTCGGCGTACATGGCCATCATCTCGTCGAGATCGGTGACGTGTTGCCCGTCCTCGCCCTCGAAGCCTTGCGCGTTGGCCTGGGATCCCATGAGCACGACGTCGGGTCGCAGATCCGCGACCTGCTCGACCGCCCAGTCCTGGAAGTCCGCGCACTTGGTCTGCGGTCCGGCTCCGTTGTTGAGCCAGGGCGTGACATCGCTGGCAGGGCATCCCTCGCGCACCAAGAAGTACGCCGTGTAGCCGAAGCGCTCGCTGAGCAGTTCCAACGGCGGGATCCACTGCCGGGCATGCGAGTCACCGATGAGGACGAGGGTGCGGTCACCGTCAAGGTCCCCACGCGGACACAGCGGACGATCCTCGTTGATGTCGAAGTACTCACACTCCCCCACCGGAGGACGGTCGTCGTCGAGGTCGAGCAGAGCCGGGCGCAGCACGGCAGGGATCTCGACGCCGTTGTGTGCCGCCAGGACCGAGGCCTGCACCAACGCGACCATCGGGTCCTTGCTGAAGTCGGGGCGCGGGTCCCCCGCCTGTTGACCGAAGTTGCTGGTGGTGATGGCTGCCCCGCCGTCCTCGAGGCTGCGCTCGACCAGCACGTTGGCGCCGGCCATCAGCGGAAGAGTGAGAGCGACCACCGCGGGATACAGAGCGACGCCGCGCGCGTTGCGGGCCTTGATCCAGGGCCGATCCCGGAACGGGTTCTCCACGAAACGGTAGGTCAGTGCGGACAGTCCGATGGCGACGACGACGACCGCCAGGCCCGACCAGCCCGAGGGAGTCCCCCACACGGCCCCGGCCAGGATCAGCAGCGGCCAGTGCCACAGATACAGCGAATAGGACCAGTCACCGATCGCCCTCACCGGAGCCCAGGACAAGACACCCTGCGGCCCCCAGTTCGCCGCACCGAGGCCGCCGAGCAACAGCAACGCCGCCCCGAGCACCGGCAGCGCGGCGGCGTACCCCGGGAACAGGGTGCCCTCGTCATAGGCCAGCGCCGCGACGAGGACCGCCGCGAGCCCGACCCAGGAGGCCGCCGCGAGCAGCCTCGGCGCGCGCCCCTGCACCACAGGAACCAGGCAGGCCGCCAGAGCGCCCAGCGCCAACTCCCAGGCGCGGGTGAACGGCGAGAAGTAGGCCGTGACGGTGTCGCCGCCAGTCTGCACGGCCGACCAGATGAACGAGACCGCGACGATCGCGGCCAGCGCCGGGACCGCCACCTGCCGCAGCGAGAACCTCGACCTGGCCACGATCAGGCACAGCAGGAGGACCAGCAGCGGCCAGACCAGATAGAACTGCTCCTCGACGGCCAGCGACCAGTAGTGCTGGAACGGCGAGGGTGTGGCCTCGGCGTTGAAGTAGTCGGTGCCGTCGATGGTGAGTTTGATGTTGGCGGCGAAGAACGTCGCCCAGATCGCGTCCTCGATGGCCGCACTCGCCTCGACCGCGGAGAGCAGCACGATCGAGCCGAGCACCGTGGCCAGGAGCACCAGGGTGGCGGCCGGCAGGATCCGCCTGGCTCGGCGCGCATAGAAACCGACCAGCGAGACCCGCCCGTCGCGCTCGCCTTCGCGCAGGAGCAGCGCGGTGATCAGGAAGCCGGAGATCACGAAGAACACATCGACCCCGACGTAGCCGCCGGTGAAGGGCCCGATGCGGGCATGGTCGAGGGCGACAAGGAGAACGGCCAGAGCCCGCAGGCCCTGGATGTCCTGCCGGAATCCCTGATGCACTCGCACAGGGTAGGGAGGCCGCGGGCAGGCGCGAAAACAGCGACGCGGACGCGCTACCCTCCGCGGGGGCTCAGCGCCGATTCATCCCTCTGGCACCACCAAGGGCACCATCGGGCTATTGCCGAACCACCCAGAATGACTAGTAACCCTTGCTCGTGTTTGACGTTGTAGTCAGTGAGGACTCGAAATCGGATCGGATTGGTGTTTTCTGACCCGAGGACGGGCCCTCTCGCGATAGACAACACCTGAACATCTGCGGCTAGGCAGCGCAGAGGTCCGCCATCTCGGGACCCCACGGACCAATACACACGTGTCACCGCCTCACCGGACGGGGAGGGCTGGGCGGCATTACGACAACGGAAGTAGGAACTGTGAAGAAGTCCCTGAGGAAGACGATCGCGGCGTCAGCTGTGTTCGCCGTGGCCCTGGCCGGTGGGGTTGCTGCCTCCGACGCTACGGCGGCGAGCAAGTCGGCCGCCGCCAAGCGAACGGGTATCACCAAGTTCGCCTACAAGGCCAACGTCTTCGGTACCAAGGCGGTCTTGAACGGCGTCGAACTGAAGACCCTGAAGGACGCCCTGGCCGTCCAGAAGTGCACCCGCCAGCTGCGCGGCGAGAAGGTCAAGGGCTCGGCCCTGAGCACCGACAACCTGCTCCCGTTCCCCGACGAGATCAAAGACCTGATCCACATCTCGCCCAGCACCAGCCGCACCAAGACCTACCGGGTCGGCAACACCTACGGCGTGCGCGGCCAGAACGTGATCGCTGACATCAAGGTCGGTGGCCCGATCCAGGTCGGCGACACCACCGTCAACGTGCCCGTCCTCAAGATCGAGGGCCTCAAGTCGGTGGCCGACTCGTTCAACAAGAACGGCAAGTTCGGTCACCAGGAGAGCTTCGGCTTCGGCGGCATCTCCCTGGAGATCCCCGAGGGCGACGTGATCCCCCCGGAGGTCCAGGACCTGCTCGACATCATCCAGGACAACCTGCCGATCACTGAGACGGTCAACCAGGTCATCGACCTGCTCAAGACCGTTGGCGTCATCGAGATCGGCGACTACCTGTCCCTGGCCCTGGGTCACACCGCCGGCCGCGCCGGCAAGCACAGCGCCCAGTCCAACGCCTACGCGCTGCGGATCCAGGTCAACAACCCGCAGAATGACGCCAAGACCATCTTGCAGTTGGGTCGCGCCTACTCGCGGATCAGCGACGGGGTCCCCTCGGGCGTCTTCCGCAGCACCATGTCGGCGCTGGACCTCAAGCTGGGCGACCTGGTCCACTTCGGCGGCGTGAGCCCCCAGACGATCGACTGCGAGGGCACCGGCGGCAAGGTCAAGACCAAGAAGGTTGCCGCCGCCTCCGTTCTCCTTGACGGGCTTGTTGTCGACCTGACTGGTGTGAAGTACTCCTGGATGGGCAAGCAGTTGCCCAAGAAGAAGGCCAAGGGCTTCGTCAAGACCCAGATCGGCGCCGTGAGCATTCCTGCGGCTGACATCGTGATCAACGGGATCACCTCGAAGGTCAACATGCGCAGCAAGAAGCCCGGTGTGAAGGTCAAGCGCAAGGTCAAGACCCAGATCGGCTCGATCATGGTGGCCGGCCAGAAGATCAACTTGGCTCCCGGCCAGTCGCACTCCTGGGACGGTGGCGTCATCCGCTACCAGGTTCGACAGAACGACGACTTCTACGGCACCGAGGTTCGGGCCCTGAAGATCCAGCTCTTCGAACAGAACGTGACGCTGACCCTGGCCGAGTCCGCGGGTCGCATCTTCTTCAAGTGAGTCATCGCACCACCGCAATTAGCTGAACAACGAACCGGGCGTCTCCCTTCGGGGAGGCGCCCGGTTCGTCGTGCTGGGCTCAGTGGGTGAACTTGAGCCCGATCACGCAACCGATCAGGCCCATCAGGAGCAGCACCTTGATGACCGAGACCGATTCGGCTCCCGACGCCATTGCGTATACGACTGTCAGCGAGGCTCCGACACCGACCCAGACCGCGTATCCCGTCCCGACGGGGAGAGTGCGCAAGGCGTAGGCCAAGCCGCCCATGCTGAGCACGATGCCGACGAGGAACACCAGCGTCGGAGTCAGTCGCGAAAAACCCTCGGACTTGCCGAGGGCAACGGCCCAGACGGCCTCAAGAACACCGGAAACGATGAGAACCAGCCACGCCACGACGCACTCCTGAAGAGGCCGTCTTGTCGTGGTCCGGGTACGGCTCCCTCGTCCGGGCGAGCCCTTTCGGCTCGCCGCAAGCCTACGAATCGAGTCCTGCCGGGTCTAATCCGCGATCGGTGTCAGCGCAGAGCGCCGGCCGGGGCCTGTCGGGGCGATGAGCGCGTAGTGGGACGAACCCGGTCAGAGCGCCGATTCGTAGAGGCGGACGTCGGCTTCGTAGTGCGCCTCGAGCAGCGCCCGCACCCCCGGGTCCACCTCGGTCTCACGGGCCGGCGAGGCGTTGGTGCGCTGCAGGTCCGGCGGATCGATGCTCAGGCACTGCGCCATCCATTGCGCGGCGTCGGCGAGATGCTCGTACCGGTAGACGCGGTCGACCAGGCGCTGCCCGTCCATCGTGGTCACGAAGTTCCAGGCCGTGCCGAGCGGGACCTCGCCCGAGACCAGCTGCTCGGCGAACTGCGCGAAGGTGACCTCCCCCGTCGACTTGGCGGCAGCGACCTCGGGACGAGATCGGTACTTCCACCACGACAGGGCGCGGTCGACCGGGTGGCGCACCAAACACAGCGTCTCGTAGGTCTCGCGCGGGTACCCGTAGCGGGCGAGCCACGGCGCCATCACGTTCTCGAAGGTCGCCGCCGACATGTGCTTCATGCCGGGCGGCTGACGGAACAGGATCTGGGCGTGCTTGCCGAAGTGTCGTTGCAGCGCCGTCGATCCGGCTTTGGGCATGGAGAGGAACACGAACCCGGCGTGTGCCATCGCCATCATGTGCCGGACCCGCCGTCAGCAGTTCTCGATCGTGGCGTCGTCTCGAGCCTCGTCGCCGTACCGGCGCGCCTGGTCGAGATAGGGAAGCACGACACTGGCCCCACCGACGTTGGCCAGGCTCCCCTGGACCACGCACATGGTGAACTTGGAACTGCGCAGCGTGGCCACGACGTGGGCGAGGTGGAACATCTTGGACGGCGACGACGTGGTGGCGAGGTTCTCCATCGCGCTGATGACGCCGGCCTCCAAGAACCCGGGCGTCGAGGACTTCTCCCGCAGTCGCTCCTGAATGCCCTGCATGACCCGCTGCTGGTTGGCCGACCGGTCGAAGTCGCCGGCGGCCAGTCCCTTGCGCACCCGCGCGAACGCCATCGCGGTGTAGCCCCTGAGCCCGATCTTGCCCTCCTCGAAACCCTTGGGCTTGAGGTAGGGATCACTGAAGAACCGCGGGTTGTTGACCGTGATGCCGCCGATGCCGTCGACCAGCGCCTGGAAGCGTTTGAACGACGTCACGAACACGTAGTCGGCGTCGATACCGACCATGTCGCCGATGGTCTCGGCGAGCAGTTCTGGTCCGCCGTAGTAGAGCGCGGCGTTGACGCGGTTCATCCCGACCCCGGGGATCGCGACGTAGGAATCCCGCGGGATCCCGATCGCGGTGGCCGCGCCGGTCACCGAGTTGATGCCGACCAGTTGGAGCGCGTCCCCGCGGGCGCGGGTCAGGTCTTCGCCGGGCCGGGCGTCCGAGCCGACGGCCAGGATCCAGACGACGTCGGGGTTGACGTCCACCGAGCTGGCACGCCGGGTCTCCACCAGGACCATGTCGGTGGGCTTGAGACTCGAGTCGGGGATCACGACCATCACCACGCCCAAGATCAATCCCAGCAGGGCCGGTGAGACCCAGGCTCGCAGTGTGCGCGTCATCCGAGCGTCCCCTTGATCACGTTGTAGCCGAAGACCCGCCAGTTCTTGCCCTGCGGGACCATGAGCAGGTAGCCCTTGACCCGCTGCTCCTGTTCCAGCGTGCCGGAGGTGGCGAAGTCCATGGTGAAGCGAGCCGTCACCCCGCGTGCGGCGCCCTTGACGGCCAGGACGTCGAGTCGGACCCGCCGCTGCGTGGCGGAGGCGCGCTCGATCTGGTTGGAGATGTCGGCGTTGCTCATCAGTGCGGCGTCACGCTTCACCGCGTCGCGACGTGCGCCGGCGGTGAAGGCCGCGTAGCCCTGTTTGAACGAGCTGCGGGGGAACTCGCCGAGGTAGGCGCCCTCGAAGTAGTCGTCCATGACCTCCTTGACCGCGGCCTTGAGCGGAGCCCGCTCTGCCTCGGCGAGGTCACCGGTCACCTTGCCGATGGTGACAACCGTCTCGACGGCCGGTTCATCGACGGCCGCACTGCCCTCGCTGTCGGGGTTGCTCTGCGAGTCGCTGTCGCCGGAACTGCATCCCGCGGTCAGCGCGGAGGCGGCGAACAACGTCGCCAGCCACACCGCAAACGTGCGCTTGGTCAAGGTCTTCACGAGGTCTGGACGCCCCTTCTGCTCTGTCTGGAAACCAGCCTGCCCGACGCACCCGGTTTTACGTGGCAACCCACCCGCTGAAAAGTCTTCGGTGGAGGACTAGCCTGGGTCTGTATGGGCCCGATCCGGGCCGCTCCGACGCACCTCCAACGGGAAGAGGCGAACCAAGCCGTGCCGCAGTCAGGCAACCCATCCTCCAGCACATCCGCTAGTCAGTCCCCGGGGGTTCCCGAAGAGTTTGGAGCCAACGAGTGGCTGGTCGAGGAGATGCACGACCGCTACCAGCAGGACCCGAGCAGCGTCGACCCTACGTGGGCTGCCTACTTCAGCGGAAACGGGTCCACCAACGGCTCGCCGACCCAGCGTCCGCAGGCCCCGGCGGCGTCCGCCCCGGCAACCACCCAGGCCACTACCCCGGCAACCACCCAGGCACCCGCTGAAGCACCCGCGAAGGCGCCCACGGGCCAGGCGGCGACCACGTCTGGCACGTCGTCTCCCCCCACCGGGTCGACGCCGGCGCCCGTCGCCAAGCCCCGCCCCCAGGCCAAGGCGGCCGAGCCGGCCAAGGGCACCAGCAACCCGGTCCCCAAGGACGCGCGTCCCGCCGAGCCCCGCTCGGCCAACGACGAACCCGTCTACACCGTGCTGCGCGGCGCACCCGCACGCACCGCAGCCAACATGGACTCGTCCCTGACGGTGCCCACCGCCACCTCGGTGCGCTCGGTGCCGGTGAAGCTGCTGTGGGACAACCGCACCGTGATCAACAACCACCTGGCTCGCGCCCGAGGCGGCAAGGTCTCCTTCACCCACCTCAT
Source organism: Nocardioides sp. (assembly GCA_041581495.1). GTDB lineage: Bacteria > Actinomycetota > Actinomycetes > Propionibacteriales > Nocardioidaceae > Nocardioides. The sequence goes on from JBFIDC010000003.1 coordinate 19,382, forward strand.
CGGCTACGCCCTGGTCCGCGCGCTTCGCTCGATGCCCGAGATGAACGTCGGCTTCGAGACCATCGACGGCAAGCCCAACCTGATCACCCCGGCCCACATCAACCTCGGTCTGGCCATCGACGTCCAGAAGCCCGACGGCACCCGTCAACTCCTGGTGCCCTCGATCAAGGCCGCCGAGACGATGGACTTCGCCGCGTTCTGGACCGCCTACGAAGACATCGTTCGCAAGGCCCGCAACGGCAAGCTCGAGGTCGCCGACTTCAAGGGCACCACGATCAGCCTGACCAACCCCGGCGGCATCGGAACCCAGCACTCGGTCCCCCGCCTGATGACCGGCCAAGGAGCCATCATCGGGGTGGGCGCCATGGAGTACCCGCCCGAGTGGCAGGGCGCCTCCGAGGACGCGTTGACCCGCAACGCCATCAGCAAGGTCATGACCCTGACCTCGACCTATGACCACCGGGTGATCCAGGGCGCCCAGTCCGGGGAGTTCCTCAAGCGGATCCACCAACTGCTGCTGGGCCAAGAGGGCTTCTACGACGAGATCTTCCGCTCCCTGCGGATCCCCTACGAGCCCATCCGCTGGGCCAACGACATCGCGACCTCGCACGACGACGAGATCACCAAGCAGGCCCGGATTCTCGAACTGATCCACGCCTACCGGGTGCGCGGCCACATGATGGCCGACACCGACCCGTTGGAGTACCGCCAGCGCAGCCACCCCGACCTCGAGGTCGAATCACACGCGCTGACCATGTGGGACCTCGACCGCGAGTTCGCCACCGGTTCCTTCGGCGGCGAGGGTCACCGGTTCATGAAGTTGCGCCACATCCTCGGCATCCTCCGCGACTCCTACTGCCGCACCACGGGCATCGAGTACATGCACATCATGGATCCCGAGCAACGCCACTGGATCCAGCAGCGCGTCGAGCAGCCGCACATCAAGCCGCCGCGTGAGGAGCAGTTGCGGATCCTGCTCAAGCTCAACCAGGCCGAGGCCTTCGAGACCTTCCTGCAGACCAAGTTCGTCGGCCAGAAGCGCTTCAGCCTCGAAGGCGGTGAGACCACCGTGGCCGTGCTCGACGAGATCTGTGAAGCCGCCGCGGAGGTCGGCCTCGACGAGGTCACGATCGGGATGGCCCACCGGGGTCGCCTCAACGTCCTGGCCAACATCGTGGGCAAGAAGTACTCCCAGATCTTCCGCGAGTTCGAGGGCAACATCGACCCGCGCACCGTCCAGGGCTCCGGCGACGTGAAGTACCACCTCGGCGCGGAGGGTGTCTTCGAAGCCGGCACCGGCGAGACCATCAAGGTCTCGGTCGCGGCCAACCCGTCACACCTCGAAGCGGTCGACCCCGTGCTCGAGGGGATCGCCCGCGCCAAGCAGGACGTCCTCGACCAGGGAGACGCCTACCCGGTCCTGCCGCTGCTGGTGCACGGCGACGCCGCCTTCGCCGGCCAAGGCGTGGTGGCCGAGACGCTGAACCTGTCCCAACTGCGCGGCTACCGCACCGGCGGCACCATCCACGTGGTCGTCAACAACCAGGTCGGCTTCACCACCTCACCGGGGTCCTCGCGATCCTCGCTCTACTGCACCGACGTGGCCCGCATGGTCCAGGCACCCATCTTCCACGTCAACGGAGATGACCCCGAGGCCTGCATCCGGGTGGCCCGGCTGGCCTTCGAGTACCGCCAGGCGTTCAAGAAGGACGTCGTCATCGACCTGGTCTGCTACCGCCGCCGCGGCCACAACGAGGGCGATGACCCCTCCTACACCCAGCCGCTGATGTACGACCTGATCGAGCAGAAGCGTTCGGTGCGCAAGCTCTACACCGAGTCCCTGATCGGGCGTGGCGACATCACCCTGGAGGAGGCCGAGCAGGTCCTGCGTGACTACCAACTGCAGTTGGAGCGGGTCTTCACCGAGGTTCGCGAGGCCACCACGCATCCCTCCGACTGGACCACGGTCCCGGACTACCCGGACAAGCCGGCCGGCGAGACCGCTACCGCCATCTCGGCCGAGACCCTCAAGCGCATCGCCGACGTGCACGTCACCCCACCCGAGGGCTTCACCGTGCACCCCAAGGTGCAGCCGCAACTCCAGCGGCGCGCGACGGCGATCACCGAAGGACCCATCGACTGGGGAACCGGCGAGATCCTGGCGCTGGGCGCCCTGCTCATGGACGGTCGCCCCGTCCGTTTGGCCGGTCAGGACTCGCGCCGCGGCACCTTCGTGCAGCGCTTCGCGACCATCATCGACCGCGTCAACGCCGATGAGTGGACCCCGCTGTCCCACCTGACCGAAGACCAGGCCAAGTTCCACGTCTACGACTCGCTGCTCTCCGAGTACGCCGCCCTCGGCTTCGAGTACGGCTACTCCGTCGCGCGCCCCGATGCGCTGGTGATCTGGGAGGCGCAGTTCGGCGACTTCGTCAACGGTGCCCAGACGGTGATCGATGAGTTCATCGCCTCCGGCAAGACCAAGTGGCGCCAGGAGTCCGGTGTCGTCCTCCTGCTCCCCCACGGCTACGAGGGCCAGGGCCCCGACCACTCCTCCGCACGGATCGAGCGGTTCATGACCCTGTGCGCCGACGACGCGTTCGTGGTGGCTCAGCCCTCCACTCCCGCCTCGCACTTCCACCTGTTGCGCAGGCACTCCTTGGGCGAGGAGCACCGGCCGCTGATCGTGTTCACACCCAAGTCGATGCTCAAGCGCAAGGAGGCGGCCTCACAGCCGGCCGACTTCACCTCGGGGACCTTCAAGCCGTTCATCGGCGATGCCGACGCCGATCCCTCCAGCGTCGACACGTTGCTGTTGTGCTCGGGGCGGATCACCTGGGACCTCATGGTGGAGCGAGCCAAGCTGGAGAACGGCGGTCGCTTCGCGATCGGCCGCATCGAGCAGCTCTACCCGCGCCCTCTCGAAGAGATCCAGGCCGAGATCGCGAAGTACCCCAACATGCGTTCGGTGCGCTGGGTCCAGGACGAGCCGGTCAACCAGGGTCCGTGGCCGCACTACGCGCTCAACGTGGCACCGGAGCTGGGCCTCGAACTCGAAGCGGTCACGCGCCCTGCGTTGTCCTCGCCCTCGGTCGGCACCGTCAAGCGGCACGCCGAGGAGCAGAAGGAACTCCTCGCCCGCGCGTTCGCGTGAACGGCTGGAACTGAGCCATGTACTTCACAGACCGCGGCATCGAGGAGCTGTCGTCTCGGCGAGGCGAAGAAGAAGTCACCTTCGCCTGGCTGGCCGAGCGCCTCAGCGAGTTCACCGATATCCACCCCGACTTCGAGGTCCCCGTCGAGCGCCTTGCCACCTGGCTGGCGCGACTCGATGACGACCCCGAAGACTGACGGGTCGATGCGCAGCCGCACCCACGACGCCCCATAGGCTCCGACCATGACTTCACAGATCGCGTGGGTGGAATCGCTCCATGCCCCGGTGTCCTACCCCGCCGCTCCGTGGCAGATGGTCGGATCGATGTGGGTGTCGATATTTCGACTCTCCCAGCCCGTCGATGCCCAGCGTCCCGCCGGCATCTACGGCGCCGCCTTCGTCTCCTATGAGGAAGGCAGCCCCCTGACCTACAGCGAACTGCTGGTCGCACGCCCCATCCGCACCGCCGAGGGTCGCCGGGTCAACATCACCGACATCTGGGTGGACTCCCCCGAGTCCGAGGCCGGCGGTCGTGAGTTGTGGGCGATCCCCAAGGAGTTGTGCGACTTCAGCCTCGACTCAGAGCACCGGGGCCCGGTGTCCACGACCGAATGGTCCGCCCGGTTGGGGCAGCAGCCGATCGCCCACGCACGGTTCCGTGACGTGTCACGCCTGGCTCCGCGAGCGCCGTTCACAGCGGCGACCTGGCAGGAGGGGATCAAGGACACCGAGGGGCAACCACGCAGCGCCGTCATGAAGGGGACCACGCGAGCGTTGCCGTGCCGCGCGCACTGGGACTTCAACCCCGACGGCCCCCTCGGCTGGCTCGCCGGGGCGCGCCAACTCGGTTCGCTGCGCCAGCTGAACTTCCGGATGTCGTTCGGCTGAAACGCCCATGTCGCAGCGGATCGAGCCCGCTCCGGCCGTGATCCGTCGGCTGGCCCGGATAGCGCTGGCTCTGCCTGAAGTCCACCAGGAACAGGCGTGGACGGGCGTTCGCTGGCGGATCCGCGCCCGGACCTTCGCCCACGTGATGGTCTCGCAGGAGGGATACGAGTCTGCGTATCGCGACGCGACCGGTCAGGCCGCCCCCACCACAGTCCTGACCTTCCACGCCACGGGCGAGGAGTTGCTGGCGCTCACCAACAGCGGCCTGCCGTTCTACAAGCCGACGTGGTCCCCCACGGTGATGGGCATGGTGCTGGATGAGAACACCGAATGGACCGAGGTCGGCGAACTCGTCACCGACAGCTATCGCAGCCGGGCACCCCAGCGCCTGGTGCGACTGCTCGACGAAAGCTAGTCGGCGTCCTTGGCGCGCAGCGAGGACTCGCCGATCTCGAAGACCTCGGTGGCGAAGCCGCCGATCGCCTTGGTGACGTCGAAGACCGCGCCGGTGATGATGGTGGCCACCTCACCGACAGTGCTCGCGGCTGCCTCGACTGTGGACTGGACGGCGTCCTTGCCGATCTCGGGCACGCTCAACCGTCCGGGACGATTCGATCCTGCTTCGATGGTCATGGACCCAGCATGACCCTCGAAGCTCAGGCCGCCAACGCGTCCTTGATCACAGTCTCCACGCCGTCCTTGCGCCCGCGGTCGGGCAGCGCCATCTTGCAGATCTTGCCGGCCACACTGAGCAGCTGCTTGCCCAGCGGCCCGGCGTTGTACTGCAGTCCGTACCGCCGACAGATCTCCTGGACCTCGACGGCGATCTCGGGGTAGCGCCGCGCCGGCAGGTCCGGGAAGAGGTGGTGCTCGATCTGATGGCTGAGGTTGCCCGACATCAGGTGCAGCAGGCGGCCGCCGGTGATGTTGGCGGAGCCGAGCAACTGGCGGTAGTACCAGTGGCCGCGGGTTTCGTCCTCGCACTCCTCCTGGGAGAACGTCGAGACGCCGGCCGGGAAGTGGCCGCAGAAGATGATGTTGAAGGCCCAGATGTTGCGCACGATGTTGGCGGTGGCGTTGCCGGCCAGGGTCAGCGGGAACAACGGACCGGTCAGGGCCGGGAACAGCACGTAGTCCTTGAGCGTCTGATTGCGGATCTTGCGGATCAGGCCTGGATAGAGCGGCGCGTTGTCGGCCATCTTGCGCGTGCCGGCCACGATGTTCTCGACCTCGAGGTCGTGGAGTGCCACCCCCCATTCGAAGGCCAGCATCAGCAGCAGGGCATAGACCGGGTTGCCCAGATACATCGGCTTCCACGGCTGGTCCTGGTCCATCCGCAAGATGCCGTAGCCGATGTCGCGGTCCTTGCCCAAGATGTTGGTGTAGGTGTGGTGGATGTAGTTGTGGCTGTACTTCCACTGCTCGCCCGGGCAGGCGGTGTCCCAGTCATACATCCGCGAGTTCAGCGCCGGATCGCCCATCCAGTCGTACTGGCCGTGCATGACGTTGTGGCCGATCTCCATGTTGTCGAGGATCTTGGAGATGCTCAGCGAGGCCACGGCGAGCGGCCACGCCGGCGGCAGGTAGAAGAGCGCCCGGCCGGCGATCTCGAACTGCTGGCGACGCTTGACCACCTTGCGGATATAGGCCGCGTCCTCCTCGCCGAGGTCGGCGAGCACGCGCCGGCGGATCGCGTCCAGTTCCTCGCCGAACTTCTCGAGCTGCTCGTCGGTCAGGGTGGTCCGATTCGCTTTCATCACAGCGGTCTTCATGGTTATGACTCCTTCGTGGGAGAGATCAGAGTTCGACGACGCAGTCGCCGACGGGGGCGGAGACACACACGCGGATCTCCTCCTCGGCCGAGGAGGACTCCTCGCCGGTGAGGACGTTCTTGACGACACCTGCCTTCTTGAGGGCGGTGCAGGAGAAGCAGATGCCCATCCGGCAGCCGAACTCGGGCCTCAGCCCGAGAGCCTCGGCCTGCTCGAGGAGGCTCGCACCGCTGTTGGGCGCCTCGTGGCCGGACGTGGTGAAGGCGACCTCACCCTGAGCTGAGGTACCCGAGGTGCGCGGCGGCTGGAAGTACTCGACCCGCAGAGCCTCGGAACCGTCATAGGCCGCGCTGACAGCCTCGATGAGCGGGGCCGGCCCACAGGCCCAGGTCGGCAGGTCTCGATAGCCCGGGATGAGCCGCTCGAGGTGGGCCGGCGACAGGTTCGGGTCCCCCATCTCGGGGTGCAGCAGGTGCACGTCGATGCCGTCGCCGCCGCGAGAGATCTCCTCGAGCTCTGTGGCGAAGATCTGGTGCTCGGGACTCTGCGCATAGTGCACGAAGGTGACCCGGCCGCGGTGGGTGCGCCGCTGCAGGGAGCGCAGCATCGACATCACCGGCGTGATCCCAGAACCCCCCGAGATGAACACGACGTGCTCGGGCATCCGGTCCGGGAGCGTGAACTCTCCCAGCGCCTGGCTCAGGTGCACCATGGTGCCGACCTCGGCCCGCTCGACGAGGTAGCGCGAGACGAGCCCGGTGGGGTTCGCCCGCATGGTGATCGTGAACCGGTCGCCGCCTCGCGAATCCGGACTCGAGATGGTGAAGACCCGAGTCGCGCGACGACTGCCGTTGATCTCGACGCCGAGTTGGACGTGCTGGCCGGCCCGGTGACCGGCCCAGGTCGAGGTCGGCGCGAAGGTGATGGTCGCGACCGGCGGGTGGCCTGCCACGTCCACCTCTCGTCGGATGTCGACGATGCGGGCGCGAACCTCGTTGGCCGCCCACATCGGGTTGATCTGCTCGAGGTATCGATCGACACCTTGGGGCGAGGTCAAGGCGGCGAGCGCCCGGGAGCGGAGGATCGTTCCGGCGACAGCACTGAGACCCATCGGGTGGCTCCTTTCACGTGGCGGGGAGGAGAGCGAAAGTTTCGGTGTACGTTCGTACACTCAAACCATCGTGGCTGACCCGCGCCTCGGTCAAGCGCCTCGCACGTGAGCGTGCACACACGTGCACTGACCTATGCTGGCCGGGTGGACGACGGCACCTTGCGCACCGAGAGCCGGGTCGAGCGCAAGCAGCGCACCCGCCGGGCGATCCTCGACGCCGCCCTGCGCCTGAGCGACCAAAGCAGTCTGATCGCGGTCTCGTTGCGGCAGGTCGCCAAGGAGGTCGGCATCGTCCCCACCGCCTTCTATCGGCACTTCGACTCGATCGAGGCGCTGGGCCTGGAGTTGGTCGACGAATCGTTCCAGTCGTTGCGCGCGATGCTGCGGGAGGTTCGCCGACCCGACGACGCCGCCACCTTCGGCGCCATCGTGGACCAGTCGATCGAGACGCTGATCCGTCACGTGCACGCTCACCATGCGCACTTCTTGTTCATCGCCCGGGAACGAGCGGCCGGACCCGCGGCGGTGCGCGAAGCGATCCGTCACGAGATCGAACTGTGCGAGCGCGAACTGGCCACCGACCTGGCGCGCCTCCCCGGGACCGACGCCTGGACGCCCGAAGACCTGCGGATCCTCTCCAACCTCATCGTCACCGCGATGGTCTCGACGGCCGAACAACTCATCTCCGCCCAGGGGCTCTCGACTCAGGGGCGCTCGACTCAGGGCCGCCAGGACCTGGAGAAGGAGATCTCCGAGACCGCGCGCGCCCAACTGCGCATGGTGCTGATCGGTGCGTTGCGCTGGGAGTCACGCCCCTGACCCGTGGTCCAATGCCTTCATGGGTATCGCTGCCGATCTCTCCTACGTTCATCGCAAGCCCAACCCGCTGCACCGACTGATGCGGACCATCGCCAGCAGCAAGCCGGGAGCCTGGCTGTTCTCCAAGGCACTGCGCCATCTCGACGACCTGGTCGGCCGACTCAGTGGCGGGCGCACGACGGTGGCCGAACTGCTTGCCGGCCTACCCGTGCTGGATGTGACCACGACGGGACGCAAGTCCGGGCAGCGCCGAACCTCCCACCTGATCTCCATCCCGTATCGCGACACGCTCGCGCTGCTCGGGACCAACTTCGGGCAGAAGTCCACACCGGCGTGGGTCTTCAACCTGGAGGCCGACCCGTACGCCGAGGTTGCCTACCGCGGCGCCACGCGCGAGGTGGTGGCCCGGTTGGCCTCGGAGTCCGAGGCCGCCGAGGTCTTCGACGCGTCGCGTTCGATCTATGGCGGCTACGCCAAGTACCAGGAGCGGATCTCGGGCCGCGAGGTTCGCGTGTTCATCCTCGAACCGGCCCGGCCCGGCCCCGAACCGGGCCGCTAGTTCGGCCGGATGCTCACGTCGGTGATCGTGGCATCCTCGGAGAGGTCCACCGCCGTGATGATGGCTTCTGCGACCGTCGCCGGGTCGATCCACTCGGCGGGGTCGTACTCCTTGCCCTCCTGGTGATGCACCTTGGCCTGCATCGGGGTCGCGGTCCGACCCGGATACAGCGAGGTCACCCGCACGCCGTGTTCGTGCTCCTCGGCCCGCAACGAGTCGGCCAGGGCGCGCAGTCCGTGTTTGGAGGCGGCGTAGGCCGACCAGTGCGGATGGGCGTGGACCCCGGCACCCGAGTTGACCATCACGACCGTGCCGCGGCGCGCGCGGAGCGCCGGGAGCACCACCCTGGTGAGCACCGCCGGCGAGATCAGGTTCACTGCCAACTGCTCCTGCCACACCTGGGTTCCCAGGTCGGCGACCGGACCCAACTCGACGACCCCCGCGGCGTGGATCAACGAGTCCAACGCATCGGGCAAGGAGCCGGCCAGCGACTCCAGTTCGTGAGGCCGGGCCAGGTCGGCGACCACGACCACCGCACCCTCGTGCTCGGCACCCAGTTCGGCTGCCCGCTGCGTCGACCGCGCCAGCAGCCAGACCTGATCCCCGCGCGCCAGGAGTCGTTGGGCCACGATCCGGCCCATCCCGGATCCGGCTCCGGTGATGAGGTGGGTCGCCATCAGCGGGAGTCTTCCCGCGTGAAGACGACCTTGCCGAACAGTTCCCCCTCGGCCATCAACGCGAACCCATCGCGCGCCTGATCCATCGGGATCTCGCGATCGATCAGCGGGCGCACCCCGGTGGAGTCGAGCATGGTGACCAACCCGGCCAGTTCGTCGCGGGTGCCCATGGTCGAGCCGATCACCGAGAGTTGGAGGAAGAAGATCCGGGTCAGTTCCGCGTCATCGAGGTTGGGGCCCGACGTCGTCCCGGAGGTGATGATGCGACCGCCGGGGCGCAAGGATCGGATCGAGTGGGACCACGTGGCCCGACCGACCGTCTCGATCACCGCATCGACCTTCTCGGGCAGCCTGGCACCGCTCTCGACGGCCATGTGCGCGCCGAGTTCGAGGGCCTTGGACCGCTTGCCTTCGTCACGACTGGTCACCAGGACCCGAAGCCCAGCGGCGCGCGCGAGCACGATCGCCGCGGTCGAGACGCCGCCTCCGGCGCCCTGAATCAGCACCGTCTCCCCCGGCCGGAGCTCGCCCCGGGTGAACAGCATCCGGTAGGCCGTGAGCCAGGCGGTCGGCAAGCAGGCAGCCTCGGCGAAGCTCAGGGAGGCCGGCTTGGGCACGACGTTGCGTCGCGGCACCGCCACCCGCTCGGCCATGGCGCCTTGGAACCGCTCGGAGAGCAAGGATCGCCGGGGATCGAAGGTCTCATCGCCCGTCCACGACGGGTCGCTGATGACGCCGTGCACGACGACCTCGTTGCCGTCCTCGTCGACGCCTGCGGCGTCGGTGCCCAGGATCATCGGCAACTGCTCGTCCTTGAGACCGATCCCCCGCAAGGAGAACAGATCGTGGTGGTTGAGCGAGGCGGCCCTGACGCTGATCGTGGTCCACCCGTCCGGCACCTCGGGTTCGGGGCGCTCCCCGACCACCAGTCCGGCAAGGGGGTTCTCGGCGTTGAAGGACTCGGCGTAGACGGCAAGCATGCCGCCCAACCTATCGACGGGCTGCCTAGAGTCGGGCGACGCCGTCGCGACGAGCGGCTGCGGACACCGCGGCCGCGACCGCCGGGCCGACCCGAGGGTCGAACGGCGAGGGGATGATGAAGTCCTCAGCGAGTTCCTCACCCACCAGCGCGGAGAGCGCCTCGGCGGCGGCGAGCTTCATTCCCTCGGTGATCGCCTTCGCATGCACGTCGAAGGCTCCCCGGAAGATCCCCGGGAAGGCGAGCACGTTGTTGATCTGGTTCGGGAAGTCCGAGCGCCCGGTGGCGACGACGCGGGCGTACTTGTGCGCGACGTCGGGGTGGACCTCGGGCATCGGGTTGGCCAGACCGAAGATGATCGACTCGGGGGCCATGCGGGCGACGTCCTCTTCGGGGACGGTCCCTCCGGAGACACCGATGTAGACGTCGGCTCCCTCGAGCACGTCCGAGAGCGTGCCCGTACGGCCGGTCTGGTCCGCGGTCAGTTCGGCCAGCGCTCGCTTGACCGGGGTGAGGTCGCCACGCGAGGAGTGCAGCACTCCCTTGCGGTCGGTGACCGCGAGGTCCTTGATGCCGGCGTTCAGCAGGATCTTGGCGACCGCGACACCCGCGGCACCGGCGCCGGAGATGACCACGCGCGTCGATTCCGGGTTGCGTCCGGTCAGCCGCAGCGCGCTGGTCAGCGCCGCCAACGCCACCACGGCGGTGCCGTGCTGGTCGTCGTGGAAGACCGGGATGTCGAGCAGCTCCTTGAGCCGGTCCTCGATCTCGAAGCACCGCGGAGCCGAGATGTCCTCCAGGTTGATGCCACCGAAACTCGGGGCGAGCCGGGCGACGGTCTCGATGATCTCCTCGGTGTCGGTGGTGTCCAGGCAGATCGGGACGCCGTCGACACCTCCGAACTGCTTGAACAGGACCGCCTTGCCCTCCATCACCGGCATGGCGGCGGCGGGCCCGATGTCGCCGAGCCCGAGGACCGCGGTGCCGTCGGTCACCACAGCAACCGTGTTGGGCACCCAGGTGTAGTGCCGGGTCATCTCCGGGTCGTCGGCGATCGCCTCGCAGACCCGCGCCACACCTGGTGTGTACGCCATCGACAGGCCGTCGCGGTCGCTCAACGCGACCGTCGAGCGAACCTCCATCTTGCCCCCTACATGGAGGTCGAAAACAGGGTCGCCGGCGAAGGGGTGGGCCCCGTTGTCATCAGCCTTGGACACCCATCGAGTCTGGCACAGGGCATTGATCAGCGATCAGGTGCCTGCTGGGGCGGACGTCGGCGCAGTCGGCGCCACACCCGAAGCCGGACCACGGCGATCACCCGATCCCCGGCCACGGCGCCACGGTGACGGGAGTCGACTCCGACCGTTGGATCCTCGCTGAGCAGCCACCAGCCAGGGGCCCCGGTGGCCGTCGTCCGCGGTTCGATCGCCCGCTTGACCGCGAGCGTGCCGTCGTCGAACCGGGCCAGCACCAGGTCACCGGGTCGGGGTCGGCGGCGATAGTCGACCACCAGGCGATCACCCGGCACGAGAGCCGGCCGCATGGAGTCGCCGCTGACCACCGCAATCCCCCATCGCCGTGTGCCTTCTGCCGAAGGGGGTACCGAAGAACTGGACGGGGCCACGCGGAGTAGTGTCCCAACCAAACGCTCAGACCAACTGGCACAACTCACAGGAGACCTGCATGTTCGCTCGATTCTTCGCCCCCACGATCGAGGTCTCGGCCCACTGCGACCTTCCCTGCGGCGTGTACGACCCGGCGCAGGCCCGCATCGAGGCCGAGTCGATCAAGGGCATCATCGCCAAGGTTGCCGACAACGACGACCCCGACTTCCGCACCCGCGCCCTGATCATCAAGGAGCAGCGTGCCGAGATGGTCAAGCACCACCTCTGGGTGCTGTGGACCGACTACTTCAAGCCCCCGCACTTCGAGGCTTACCCCCAGCTGCACGCGCTGGTCAACGAGGCGACCAAGCTGGCCGGCGCGTCCGGCACCAAGGGCAGCCTCGACGCCGAGGTGGCCGACCAACTGCTCGCCAAGATCGACGAGATCGCGGAGATCTTCTGGGCGA
>JBFIDC010000004.1:0-30206 GCA_041581495.1 Nocardioides sp.
CGTTGAGGCCCTCGACGTACGCCGTGACGAACTCCCGCGTGGTGGCGGCGAGGGTGGCGAGCGCCCGCTGCCCGGTCTCGCTCATCACGGTGCGCCGAGCCAGCACGTCCCAGTCCACGAAGGCGCGGCCGAGGACCTCGGCCGCGGTACCCGTGGCACGTCGACGGAGGTACTCCAACTGCCAGGCGCGGTCCTGTGCGCTCGCCCACCCCTGGCCCCAGGCGACGTCGAGGACCGAGGTGCCACGGATGTGCGGCACACCGTGCGCATCGCGATAGATCCGGGCCACGCAGCCGACCCTAGATCCCCGCGAGTCGGGTCAGGCGGGGATATGCCCGAAACGGCCCTTCTGGAAGTCCTCATAGGCCGCCATGACCTCGGCCTTGGTGTTCATCACGAACGGCCCCGCCCACGCCAGCGGCTCACGGATGGGCTGGCCCCCGACCACGATCACATCCATCTTCGGCGATCGGCTCTCTTGGCTGCCGTCGGCCTTGATCGTGAGGTAGTCACCGGCGCCGAGGACGGCGCTCTGGCCGGTGTGAATCGGGCGGCCATCGACCCCGAGGGTCCCGCGGCCGTTGAGGACATAGACCAGGGCGTTGAAGTCGACGTTCCACGGCAGATCGAGACGAGCACCGGGCTCGATCGTGGCGTGCACGAGCGACATCGGGGTGTAGGTCGACCCGGGTCCGTCGTGCCCATCGACAGTGCCGGCGATGACCCGGACCAAGGCGCCGGCGTCGGGCGAGGCCAGCAGTGCGACCTCACCGGAGCGGATGTCTTGGTACTTGGGGTCGTTCATCTTCGCGTCCCGCGGAAGGTTCACCCACAGTTGGATGCCGTGGAACAGTCCGCCCTGCTGGACCAACCACTCCGGCGGCGCCTCGATGTGCAGCAGGCCGGAGCCTGCCGTCATCCACTGAGTGTCGCCATTGGTGATGGTCCCGCCGCCACCGTGGCTGTCGTGGTGGTCGAAGACGCCGTCGATGATGTAGGTGACGGTCTCGAAGCCACGGTGCGGGTGCCACGGAGTTCCCTTGGCCTCGCCGGGCGCGTACTCCACCTCACCCATCTGATCCATCATGATGAACGGGTCGAGGTGGCTCAGGTCGATGCCGGCGAAGGCACGCCGGACGGGGAAGCCCTCGCCCTCGTAGCCGGTCGGAGCCGTACTCACGGTCCACACCGGACGCGGTTGATCTCCCAGCCCGGGGGCTTTCACCCGGTCAAGCACACTCAGGTCATCGACGGTGACAGCAGGCATGGCATTCACTCTCTCGGTCGTTCAGCACGGATGCCTGACTCAACTATAGTTGAATATTGAATATTCCTCCCTGCCAGCTCCCCTGGTCGGCTCGCGAGAGTCTTGCGGGATGCTCGGTATTGACGGCCTGGGCGCACTAGGTTGAAGAGGTGAGTTCCAGCTACGACGTCGTCGTGGTCGGGGCCGGCCACAACGGCCTGGTCTCGGCGGCCTACCTCGCCCGCGCCGGGTTGCGCGTGCTCGTCCTCGAACGCCTCGCGACCGTCGGTGGAGCAGCCACCTCGTCCACTGCCTTCGACGGGCAAGAGGCCCGCATCTCGCGGTATGCGTCGCTGACCTCGCTGATGCCGCAGCAGATCCTCGACGACCTGGGCGTCGACGTCCGCCTCGCGGGGCGGCCGATGGCGTCCTACACGCCGATCCAGCGCGGCGGCAAAGCCAGCGGAGTCGTCGTCGAACGCCCCGAGGGGCGTGCCACTCGCAACTCGTTCATCGCCTTGAGTGACAGCGGCCGCGAGTACGACGTCTGGTGCACGTTCTATAGCGAGGTCACCGCTCTCGCGCGGGCCGTGTCACCCACGTTGCTGGCGCCGCTGCCGCCAGAACGCGAGATCGCCGCCCAACTGGACCCAGCCACCTGGCGAGAACTCACCACCGTGCCGCTGGGGGAATTGATCGAGCGCCGGTTCTCCGACGACACCATTCGCGGGATCGTTGCCAGCGACGCGCTCGGCGGCACCTTCGCCTCCCTGCGGGACCCATCACTGATCCAGAACCGCGCCTTCCTCTACGCGATGATGGGCACCGGGCCCGGCGAGGCGCGGATCCCGGTCGGCGGCATGGGCGCACTCTCCGACGGCTTGGCGGCCTCGGCGGCAGCCGCAGGCGCCGAGATCCGCACCAGCGCAGGTGTCAGTGCGATTCGTTCCGGCGAGGACTCGGCCGAGGTCACCTGGGACGACGCCGCGGGGACACACACGGTTTTAACCCGGTTCGTGCTCGCCAATGTGGCGCCGTGGGTGCTGCACATCCTGATGGGCGAACCCGACGACCCCGAGACCAAACCGCAGGGATCGATGCTCCAGATCAACATGCTGCTGGACCGGCTCCCGCGACTGAAGTCGGGCATGGACCCCGCCGTCGCCTTCGCCGGCACCATGCTCATCTCCCCCGAGATGTCCACGCTCGAGGCAGCGCACACCCAGGCCGCCGCGGGACAGGTCCCCGAAACGATCCCGAGCGCGGTGGTCTGTCACACCCTGACCGACCGCTCGATCCTGGGCGAGTCCCCCTCGTCCCAACACACACTGACCATGTTCGGCTTCAACATCCCCGCGACGCTGTTCTCCGCCAACTCGCCGTTGACCAAGGGCGCCGTGGTCAGTCGGGCGCTCAACGGGCTCGACGCTCACCTCGTCGACCCGATCGAGAGTTGCCTGAGCCGAGACTCGGCCGGTCGCCCCTGCGTGGAAGCAAAGACCCCCCAGGACCTCGAGTTCGAACTCGCGATGCCGGGTGGGCACATCTTCCACGGCGACCTCGATTGGCCCTGGACCGCCAACCGCGCCCGCCTCGACACCCCCGCCCAGCAGTGGGGCGTGCAGACCTACCACGATCCGGTGATGCTCTGCGGCGCCGGAGCCCGCCGAGGTGGCGCCATCTCGGGGATCGGCGGCCACAACGCGGCACAAGCCGTGCTGGGCTGGCGCTAGTGAGAAGACGGGTGCCTGCGCAGACCCGGTCATGCCACGTTCAGCGCGGTCGTGCCGAAGAGCGCGGCGGATCCGTGCTACCAGGTGACTCGGATCGACCGCACTGATCCTTGCCGCCGACACAAGCGCGTGGCCGGACGTACCTATCGCGGTTCGAACGAGGAGTCTCACGCTCACCACTGACTCGGTTCCGGCCTTTTGGTACGTCGGCCCACGGAGCGGCGTCCTCAGCTGCCGACGAGAGTGCGGACGGTCCGGGTCGCCAGGTGGTTGGTGGATAGGGGAAGTTCGACACTCCTGTGACAGCGCGAGTGGTCTCGACGACGCTCGCTGGCGCTCGCTGCTCGACCAACCAAACCTGCGCTCGCTGCTCGACCAACCACACCTGCGCTCGCTGCTCGACCAACCCACGTGGCTCGACCAACCACACTGATGTCTCAGTGGCTGGTGAAGACGCGCTTCTTCTTCTTTTTGACCTTCAGGGGGGCCAGGGAGTTGCCGGGGCCGATGTCGGCGCAGTTGTCGGTGAACGGCGCACCGATGAAGCGCTCGGCCAGGAACTCCATCGCCGCCGGGAAGAACTGGAGCGCGCCCTCGGTGTGGGCTGCGCCGGCGTACTCCTCGAAGTGGACCTTCACCCCTTGGCCGCAGTACTGATGGGCCAGAGCCTCGAGGTCCTTGGCGACCATGACGTCATCGCCGGTGCCGTCGGCGTTGCCGATCCCCATGAACATCGGCATCTGCGGGTGGCCGGGCGTGCTGCCCATGATCAGTTTGTTGACCACGCGAGCGAACCGCGGGACCTCCAGGAACTTCTTGTAGCGCTTCTTGAGCAGTTGCTCCACGCGCAGGCCGGGGTAGTTGCCGTTGAAGGACCCGATGCACTGGCGCCGGACCTCCTTGGTGATCTTCTTCCCCTTCTTCGACAGGTACTTGCCCATCGGGATGTCGAAGGCTCGGCCCAGGGAGACCAGCACGGCCGGGATGACGCCCGACCAGTTGTCGCTGCCGTTGATGTAGTTCAGGTTGTGCGCGAGGTGCACAGGGACGCCGCCGACCGCTGTGCCGACGATGTTGAGTTCTGGGGCATAGCGCGGCGCGAGTTCGGCCGCCCACTCGCCGGCGATCGAGCCACCTGAGTAGCCGATGAGCCCGACCGCCTGATCCTTGCTCATGCCCAGGACCTGCTCGGTCGCACGGATGCTGTCGAGGGTGCTCCAACCGGACTCCTGGCCGGCCACCCAGTGCAGATCGGTGCCCTCGAAGTCAGGCACTGTCACGGCGTAGCCCTGGGCGGCCAGGCCGGTGACGATGGCGGCCTCGGCGGCCGTCAGTTCCATGTTCTCATCGCCCGGATCGCCGCCCTGAAGGGTGTAGCTCGGGCTGCAGATGTCGCCGAGGGCGTCATAGAAGCTCAGGTAGGCCACCAGACCCAGGTTGGCCGGGCCTGTGGGGTTGACCACTGTCGTGACAGTCACCGACGGCTTCCGCTGCTGGTCCTGGGTGCGATAGAGGATCTGCGTGGCTGGAATGACACCCTGACCCGACTTGGGCAGCCCGACCAGCACCGAGCGAGTCTTCAGCACCGCACCGCGCGGAACCTTCGTGAGCGGCGTCTTGCCGTTGTAGGTGTAGAAGGGGTCGTCGTGCGGCAGCGGGATCGCATCGCCAGGGGCGAGTTGAGCCGTCACGGGCTTCGCCGGGGCGGCCTGGCTGCCACCCGACCCCACGAACGCGACACCGACCGCGAGGGCTGCCGCGAGGGCGAAGGACACGGGACGGGTGCTGCGCTGCTGCATGAATACCTCATTGCTCGGAAGGGGTCGGGGTCTCAACGACCGGGCACCGAGACCCGTTACGGGTTTCGGGATTTCTCGGCTTCCACGGTCGCTGCTACCGTTGCGTCTCGCAGAAACGAGCGCCATTAGCTCAATTGGCAGAGCAGCTGACTCTTAATCAGCGGGTTCGCGGTTCGAGTCCGCGATGGCGTACCAACCGGGCCCCCGATCACCTCCACGTGGTCGGGGGTTCGTCTGTGTCGGGGCTACTTCAAGAACCTCGTCAGGCGCGGGCGGGCGACCTCCGACGGATCAGCCGACTCGGGGTCCACCGAGGGTTTGACCCGGGTGCTCAAGCGGCGCGGAAGCGGGATCACCCGGCCATTGGGCGTGCGGATCTCAGTGGGGGCCGCCGGCAGCGAGACGATGAAGGCCGGGTTGGTGAGGTCATAGCGCACGGTGCCGTTGTGGGCACGGACGAGGTCGCGGGCGACCGAGAGCCCGAGTCCCGAACCGCCCGTCGCGTTGTCGGGCCCCTGGGAGTAGCGCTCGAACAGTTGGGGGATGAACGCCGCCTGCACTCCAGGACCCGCGTCGGAGACACGCATCACGACCATCCCGCCCGCCTCACTGCGAGCATCGATCGTGATCGGCTCGGCCCCGTGCTTCTCGGCGTTGCGGACCAGGTTGGCCAGCACCTGCTGCAGGCGCAGCGGATCGGCCCACACGACCAGGCCCGGCTCGCAGCGCACCCGGACGTCCAGACCGGGGAAGCCGGCCACGCATTCGCTGAGTTGGAAGTCCACGTCGAGGAGTTCGGGCAGGACCTCGAGGTCTCCGTTGACCGCGAGCGCCGCAGTTTGAAGATCCTCGGTGAGCAGGCTCAGGCGCTTGACGAGCACCAAGCAGCGTTGGTGGACGTGGTGGGCGAAGTCGGGATCGTTGCTGTCGGCCGTGCCGTCATCGAGGATCTCGAGATAGCCCTGCAGGCCGGCGATCGGCGCGCGCATGTCGTGGCCGAGCACTGCCGCGACGTGCTCGCGTAGTCGCTGCGCCTCCACCAACTCACCGAGCCGGGTCTCGAGGTCCCGGGTGCCGGCGAGCAGGTGACGCCTGACCAGCACCACCTCGGCCAGGATCGCACCGACGACGAACGCCGCAGCCGCCATGCCCAAGATGCGCTCGGCGTACCAGGCCAGGCTGTACTCGGCGCCGTACATGAACGCGAAGGCCATGTCTCCCAGCCAGGCCACGGCCGCCACCAAGGCCCAGGCCTCGATGCCCGAGCGTCCAGAACGCACGATCACCCCGAGCGTGGCGACGCCGACGACGACGAGGTTCACGATGATCGCGGTGGCCATCAGCCACGCCGAGTATCGGCCGTCGGCGTCTTCGAGCATCGGGAGCAGCGAGGGGGCGGCGAGCAGGATGACCAGCAGAACGCCAGGACCCGCCACCACGATCGAGCCGATGAAGACGAGCGTGCGCGTCAGGGTCGCGGCACCGTGGTCGACACGGGCCTTGAAGGCCGGCGACAAGGGCATCAACGCCAACCCGATCAGCACCGGAGGGCCGATATGCCGAAACAGCCACAGCCAGCCGGGTGCCTCGGCGCCAAAGGCGCCGGCTTGTGAGATGACACCCGGGGTCGCGAATGCCGTCATCGCCATGAGCACGCCCGACCAGGCGAAAGCCGCGGCCAACAGCAACAGCCGCACGCCGGCGCGCTGCAGGTACAAGATGATCAGCAGGGTCGCGGTCAAGACGTCGCAGACGAAGATGAACTGCGCCCACATGGCCGAGATCCCCTCGACACGCGCCCACGACACTTCTGAGTAGGGCAGCCCGATCAGCACGAGTGCCGGAACAGTGGAGGCGATCAGCAGAGCAACACGGCGTCTCCGCAACGCAGCCCCCCAGCCGCCTGCTTCATCCATGCCCGAATTCTCTCTACCTAGGCAAGGCCCGGGAGCCTGTATGGGCCAAGTGTTGCCCAAATGAGCACAAACCCACGGGTTCGGGTCCCCAAATCGAAGGATCGTGGGTCATCAGGGAGCCGTCTCGACGATCACCGTGGTCGCCTTCACCACCGCCACGGCCGCCTTGCCCACCTCGAGTCCGAGTTCGTCGCACGCCTCCCGGCTCATCAGCGAGACGACGCGGTGATCACCGCAGGCGAGCTCGACCTGGGCCATCACGGAGTCCCGCTTGACGTCAACCACGATGCCGCTGAACCGGTTGCGAGCACTCGAGGTGCCGCTGGACCCGCGCAGCGAGGCGAGCAACGGGGCGAGTTGCTCGGCGGGCAGCACCCGCTGATTGCCCTTGCGGGCGAAACTGACCTTGCCCTCGGCCTCCCAGCGACGCAGCGTGTCGACGCTGACGCCCACGGCCGAGGCCACCTCGCCGATGCGCAGGTACGTCGCCACGAGCCCGACCCTAGGCCGTGCCGGCCGTGGCGGCGGCAAGGGGATAGACAGCGACTTCGGTCGCCTTGACGCTGAAGATCACCCGTTGGCCCACGGCCAGGCCGAGTTCGGCCAGCGCCGGAGCCGTGATGTCGGCGGCCAACGAACCCGCCCTGACCCGGATCAGGTCACCTTGGGGTTCAAGAGCGGTGACCCGCACCCTGATCCGGTTTCGGGGACTGCCGCCGGCCTCGTCGCGATAGACGGCCACGGCGTGCGGCCGGAAGGTGGCGACCACGCGATCACCGACCCGGGGCGGCGCACCGACCACGAGACCGTGGACGGCGACCCCATCCTCACCGGCCACATCCTCACCGACCCCATCCTCACCGGCCACCTGCTCGCCGGTCCATGTGCCGGTCACCAGGTTCAACCCGGCGAGCCGAGCCGCGAACGGGCTCCGCGGCCGTGAGAGAACCTCCGCGGCGGGTCCCTGCTCCACGACTCGACCTCCCTCGACCACGACCACCCGCTCGGCGAGCAGGAGGGCGTCCAGGACGTCGTGGGTGACCACCACCGCGGTGCGTCCCGCCAGCACTCGCCGCAGGGTCTGCCGCAGTTCGGGCCGCACGTCCACGTCGAGGGCCGCCATCGGTTCGTCCAGCAGCAGCAACTGAGGTTCGGCAGCCAGGGCGCGTGCCACGGCCACTCGCTGCGCCTGGCCTCCCGAGAGCTCTCGCGGACGTCGGCCGGCGAGATCGCCGACCCCGACCTCGGCCAACCACCGTGCCGCGGCGGCCCGGGCCTGCTTGCGAGTGGAGCCACGCCGACGCGCCGCGAATCCGACATTGTCGAGCACGCTCAGATGCGGGAAGAGCAGCGGTTCTTGACCGAGTGAGGCGGTACGCCGGGCGTGCGGGCGAACCTGGATCTCCGGCCCGTCGCCGATCGAGGTCTGCGTCCGCCCCCCGAGCACCACCCGCCCTCGATCAGGACGCAGGAGTCCGGCCGCGACGTCGAGCAACGTCGACTTGCCGGCACCGTTGGGTCCCAGAATCGCCACGGTGGTGCCGGTCGCGACGCGTAGACCAGCCTCGACCCCTCGCTGCAGGATGCTCACGTCCAACTCGAGGCTCACCTGAGCACACCCCTCGGTTGCCGGACCAGGCCGATGACGAGCACGGCGACGATGACCAGGAGCAGCGAGAGCGCAACGGCAGCGTCCGGGTCGGTTTCGCGCTGCAGGTAGATCTCGAGTGGAAGCGTGCGGGTGACTCCGGCGAGGCTGCCCGCGAAGGTGATCGTGGCCCCGAACTCCCCCAGGGCCCGCGCGAAGGCCAGCACCGCACCCGAGAGCAACCCCGGCAGCACCAACGGAAGCGTGATCCGCCAGAACACAGTGGTCGGCCGGGCCCCGAGCGAGGCCGCGACCACGTCGTACTTCTCCCCCGCTGTGCGCAGTGCTCCCTCGAGACTGACGACCAGGAACGGCAACGCCACGAACGTCTGAGCCAGCACGACCGCGACCGTGGAGAAGGCGACCTGGAGCCCGAGCGCCTCGAGAGACTCGCCCAGCAGGCCACGCCTGCCGAAGGTGTAGAGCAGCGCCAAACCGCCGACCACGGGCGGCAGGACCAGTGGCAGCAGGACCAGCGAACGCAGGATGCCCAAGCCGGGGAAGTCGCTGCGGGCCAGCACGGTGGCCATCGGCACGCCCACCAGCACACAGATCACCGTGCTGGCTCCGGAGGTGCGCAGACTCAAGAGGAACGCCGTGCGCGAGGACTCCGAGGTGATCAGCGTGCCGAAGTTGACCCAATCGACGCGGACGAGGATGGCGACCAACGGCAGGAGCACGAAGCAGGCACCGAGCACTGCGGGGACCAACAGCCAGCCCGGAAGCCCCACCGCACGGGAGACTCTGAGCCGGGTCACGGTGGACCGAATCCGGACTCGACCAGCACCGCGCGTCCCTCAGCGAGCACGAAGTCCTCGAACGCTCGAGCCAGCTCGGGTTCGGATGCTCCCGCGAGGACTGCCATCGAGTAGGTGTTCACGGCCGCAGATGCCTCGGGGAAGTCGATGCCGAGCACATCACCATCCGCACCGAGTACGTCGGTCACATAGACCAGTCCCGCGTCGGCCTCGCCGGAGCGGACCTTGGCCAGGACGTCGGTGACCGACTGCTCCTCACTGACCGGGCGCAGTTCGACTCCTGCCACGTCCGCCGCCGCCGTGGCCGCCGCCCCGCACGGCACGACCGGGGCACAGATCACCAGGTTGATGCCCGACCCGGTCAGGTCGGCCAGCGAGGTGATGCCCAGCGGGTTCTCGGGTTGGACGGCGATCTGCAGGGTGTTGGTCGCGAACGCGACGGGAGTCCCTGCCAGCAGTCCGCTCTGGTCCACCCCCTCCATGGTGGTCTCGTCGGCGGAGGCGAACACGTCGGCCGGTGCGCCTTGACGGATCTGGGCGGCCAGGCCCGAGGACCCGTCGAAGTTGAACCGCACCCGCGTTCCCGCATGGCGCTCTTCGAACCGCGCGCCGATCTGCGTCAACGGCGCCGTGAGCGAAGCCGCGGCATAGACGGTGAGGGTGGGTTCACCCGCATCACCCCCAGGAGAACTGCTCTGCGAGCACGCACCGGCGCCGGCCAGGACGCCCACCAAACACGCGACGAGCATGACTGGACCGGTTCGCCGGGCGCGTCCGGGTGTCATACGGTTCATTGGACCATGAACTCTAGGTACTACATAGGTATCGAGCCAGCGAGCGCACACACCGACGCCCACCGGCGTCCCACACGTGAGACGACCGATGCGCAAAAGTGGCGCCGTGGCACATGAGGCGAGGATGCTGGGCAGCGTGTTGCCTCCCCCAGAGGTCCGCTGAGTGTCGGTTCTAGGCACCGTGCGGGCTCGCACAACGGCACTGGCCACCCTGGCTTCCGGGGTGGTTCTTGTTGCGTTGTCCGCTGCCTGGCTCGCCACCCTGCCCGGAGAGGGGAGCCCCGGCGACAGCGGCTCCACCTCGACCGCGCGCTCGCTGGTCTATCTCGGCGTCCCACTGGCCCTGCTGTTGCTCGCCCTGGCGGTGTGGCTGACCCTCGGCAACGCAATGCGTCGCCTTGAGTCGATGTCCGACACGTTGGAGCGAATCGATGTCATAGAGCTCCAGCACCGCGTCAACGAGACCTCCGATGACGACGAGATCGCTCGGCTCTCGCAGGCCATCAACTCGATGCTGGACCGGATCGAGGCCGGGACCCTCCGACAGCGCTCCCTGATCGCCGACGCATCACACGACCTCCAGAGCCCCCTGGTCGGCCTGCGCACCGAACTCGAAGTCGGCCTGGCCCGCCCGGACTCCATCGACGTGGAGAGTTGGGCACGCCGGCTTCTCGCGGCGAGCACCGATATGGAGATGCTGGTCCTCGACCTGCACCTGCTCGCCGTCGCCGAGGACTCCAAGGCTCCCCTGAATCTGGAGCCGGTGGACCTCGCGGATATCGCCAGGGACGAGGTCGCCAAGGCCTCGCACGCGACCGGGCCGGACATCGAGGTCATCGCGACTGCGAACATCCCCCTGAGCGGCGACCCTTCGATGCTGCGGCGCATGATCCGGAACCTTCTCGACAACGCCGTTCGCCATGCCCGCAGCAACGTCGAACTGAGCGTCGAGGCTCACGCCGACATGCTGGTCCTCGACGTGGTCGACGATGGCCCCGGCGTCCGCGAGGTCGACCGCGATCGCGTCTTCGAACGCTTCTATCGCGGGGACTCGACCCCGGCCTCACAGGATCGGCCCCAGGGCTCCAGTGGCCTGGGCCTGGCGATCGTCCGGCACGTCGCCGAGCAACACGGAGGCACCGCCGTGCTGCTTCCGGACACGGGTGCGCACTTCAGGGTCCAACTACCGATTCAGGTCTGACCCCGACCGAGCCCTAGACTTGGTTGTCTATGGCAACCATCGAGGGATTCCGCGGGTCGGCGCGTGGCCTACGCGGCAACACCTCGGTGACCTTCGCGGTGTTGGCGCTCTCGGTCTGGGCCTTCGTGCTCCTGCAGTCGCTGACCGTTCCGGTGCTGACGACCATCCAGGCCGAACTCGAGACCGACCAGAACACCGTCACCTGGGTGCTGACCGCCTATCTGCTCTCCGCCTCGATCTGCACGCCGCTGCTGGGGCGCGTCGGTGACGTCGTCGGCAAGACCCGCATGCTCGTGCTGTGCCTGGTGGTGCTCTCGTTCGGCTCCCTGATGGCCGCCTTCGCGCCGAACATCGGCTGGATGATCGCCGCCCGAGCGGTGCAGGGAGCAGGCGGCGGGGTCCTCCCCCTCTCGTTCGGGATCATTCGCGACGAGTTCGGCGCCAAGATGAACAAGGCCTTGAGCGTGCTGGCCTCATTGACCGCCGTGGGCTTCGGTGCCGGCATCGTGCTCGCGGGTCCGATCGTGGACGGTTTGGGCTTCCGCTGGCTGTTCCTGCTGCCCATGTTCGTCACGCTCGTGGCGGCGGCCGCCGCCTTCCTGGTGATCCCCGAGTCACCGGTCCGGACGCCGGCCCGGCTGCCCATCTGGCCCGCGGTGATGCTCGCGATCGCGCTGGTGACCCTGCTGCTGGGCTTGAGCGCCGGCAACAGCCTCGGCTGGTTCTCCTGGCAGGTTCTGGCCCTGTTTGCCGCCGCCGCCGCGGCCACCTGGGGCTGGATCAGCATCGAACTGCGAGTGCCGGTGCCCATGATCGACATGCACCTGATGCGCCGACGCGGGGTGTGGACCGCCAACGTCGTCGCGGGCGCCATGGGGTTCGCGACCTTCGCCGCCTTCGGCTTCATCCCCCAACTGCTGCAGACTCCGACCGAGGCCGGCTACGGCTTCGGCGCCTCGATCAGCGAGTCCGGCTTCCTGCTGGTGCCCTCGGCCATCGCCAGCTTCTTGGTCGGCTTCTCCACCGCACGCCTGATGTCGTGGGTCGGCGCCCGCTTGGTGATCTCCACCGGACTGATCGTGGCCGGAGCCTCCTTCTTCGGGGTCGCGTTCTTCCACGAGTACACCTGGCAGCTCTACCTCGCCACGACCGTGCAGGGGGTCGGCACGGGGCTCGTCTTCTCCAGCCTGGCCGGCGTCGTGATCGCCTCGGTGCCTGCCGAGCAGACCGGCGTGGCCACCGGCATGAACGCCAACATCCGCTCCATCGGCGGATCCCTCGGTGCGGCGGTGATGGCGGGCATCGTGACCGCGCGGGTCGGATCCAACGGCTTCCCCGTGGAGAGCGGGTACGTCATCGGCTTCTCGGTGATGGGAGCGGTGATGATGCTCGCGGCCTTCGCCTCCGCGCTGATCCCCGAACTGCGCGTGCTGCCCACCCGCAACACCCTCGCCGACGCGGAGAACGCCGAACTGGGGCTGGTCCCCGGAGCCGGAGCCGTCGGCTCCCGCTAGCGCTCCCTAGCCGTTCTTGGCCAGTCGCAACCAGGTGTCGACGACCGTGTCCGGGTTCAACGACATCGACTCGATGCCCTGAGCCAGCAACCAGTCGGCGAGGTCCGGATGGTCCGAGGGGCCCTGACCGCAGATGCCGACGTACTTGCCGGCGTCCTTGCACGCCTTGATGGCCAACTCGAGCATGTGCAACACCGCCGGGTCGCGTTCGTCGAAGCCCTCGGCCACCAGCGCGCTGTCTCGGTCGAGGCCCAGGGTCAGTTGCGTCATGTCGTTGGACCCGATGGAGAAGCCATCGAAGTACTCGAGGAACTGTTCGGCGATGACCGCGTTGGACGGCACCTCGCACATCATCACGACCTTGAGGTCGTTGACGCCCCGCTTGAGGCCATGTTGGCCCAGGAGGTCGATCACGCCTGCGGCTTCGGCCAGCGTCCGCACGAACGGGATCATCACCCACACGTTGGTCAGTCCCATGTCGTCGCGAACCCGTCGCAGTGCTTCGCACTCCATCGCGAAGCAGTCCGCGAAGTCCTCGGACAGATACCGCGACGCTCCGCGGTACCCGATCATCGGGTTCTCCTCGTCGGGCTCATAGAGCGGACCGGCGACCAGGTTGGCGTACTCGTTG
The DNA here is from genome assembly GCA_041581495.1 of Nocardioides sp. GTDB lineage: Bacteria > Actinomycetota > Actinomycetes > Propionibacteriales > Nocardioidaceae > Nocardioides. Next base: position 13,241 of record JBFIDC010000004.1, read on the forward strand.
GACTTGAAGTCCGACATCCTCACGATCACCGGGTACGGCGCGAAGGCGGCACCGAGCATCGAGACGCCTTCAACGACGCGTTGGATGAAGTACTCGCGCGGGCTGGGGTAGGCCGCGATCGTTGCCTCGATGTCGGCGCGAAGATCCGCGGGGAGCGAGTCAGAATCGGACTCCAACGCCAGCAGCGCCCGAGGGTGGATGCCGATCTGGCGGTTGATGATGAACTCCAGTCGCGCCAGACCGACGCCGCGGTGCGGCAACTTCGAGAACGCGAACGCCTGCTCCGGGGTGCCCACGTTCAGCATGATCTTGACCGGGATCTCGGGCATGGTGTCGAGTTCGGTCCGCTCCACAGTGAAGTCCAGCAGTCCCTCATAGACACGCCCGGTGTCGCCTTCGGCGCACGAGACCGTCACCTCGGCTCCGTCCGCCAGGTCGCGGGTCGCGTGGCCGGAGCCGACCACGGCGGGGATGCCGAGTTCGCGGGCGATGATTGCCGCGTGGCAGGTCCGACCACCGCGGTTGGTCACGATCGCCGCAGCCCGCTTCATGATCGGTTCCCAGTCGGGATCGGTCATGTCGGCGACCAGCACCTCACCGGTCCGGAAGTCGCTCATCTGATCGACGGTGGTCAGCACCCGGACCGCGCCGGCGCCGATCCGTTGGCCGATCGCACGGCCCTCGACGAGCACCGGGGCCGACGCGGCGTCCTTGGGCATCTTGTAGCGCTCCAGGGTGCCGCCGACGCGAGACTGGACCGTCTCGGGCCGCGCCTGCAGAACATAGATCTGTCCGTCGAGGCCGTCGCGTCCCCACTCGATGTCCATCGGCCGGCCGTAGTGCTCCTCGATGACCAGGGCGTGACGCGCGAGTTCCTCGACCTCAGCGTCGCTCAGGCTCAACAACCCGCGCTGCTCCGGCTCGACGTCGACGAACTCGGTGGTGCGCCCCACCGTGGCGTCTGAGGTGTAGACCATCTTGGTGGCCTTGGCGCCCACGCCCCGCTTCAGGATCGCCGGCTTCCCGGCTCGCAGCGACGGCTTGTAGACATAGAACTCGTCGGGGTTGACGGCTCCTTGGACCACGCCCTCGCCCAGCCCGTAGGCCGAGGTGATGAAGACCGCGTCGGTGAAGCCCGACTCGGTGTCCATCGTGAACATCACTCCTGAAGCACCGATGTCCGAGCGCACCATCCGCTGCACGCCGGCCGACAGCGCCACATCTGAGTGCGCGAAGCCGTGATGCACCCGGTAGGCGATCGCCCGGTCGTTGTAGAGCGAGGCGAAGACCTCGCGGATCGCGGTGAGGATCGCCTCGATCCCTCGCACGTTGAGGAAGGTCTCCTGCTGGCCGGCGAACGACGCATCCGGCAGGTCTTCTGCCGTGGCGCTGGACCGCACCGCGAAGGACGGCTCTCCGCCCCCCTGGGAGCTCTCCTCGACCAGGCGGTCGTAGGCAAGGCGCACCTCTGCCTCGAGGTCGGCCGGGAACGGTTGCGCGACCACGGCAGCCCGGATCTCTTGCCCCACCTCGGCCAGCCGGCGTACGTCGTCGGTGTCGAGGCCGTCGAGGAGACCGGCGATGCGCTCCTTGAGTCCGGTCTCACCGATGAAGGCGTGGAAGGCAGCGGAGGTGGTGGCGAATCCATTGGGAACCCGCACTCCGAGGTCGGCCAGTTGCGAGACCATCTCGCCGAGCGAGGAGTTCTTGCCGCCGACCTCTTCGAGGTCTGCCATCCCCAAATCGGAGAACCAACGGACGTTCTGACGCATAACGCTCCTTCAGCGATCTTTGAGGGACTGCAGGATCAGGGTGGCCATCTCCTCGACCGAACGAGCCGAGGAGTCGATCACCGAGAGTCGGTGGGCTGAGTAGAGCTGGTCGGCGCGGCGCAGTTCCCAACGACACTGGTCGGGTGCCGCGTAGGCCGAACCCGGCCGTCGTTCGCTGCGCACGCGGCTGAGCCGCTCGACGGTGGTCGTGAGGCCGACGCAACGTGCCGCGTGCGGAAGCACGGGTTCGGGGAGATCGGCGGCTTCGAGGTCCTCGGGGACCAAGGGATAGTTGGCGACGAAGAGCCCGTGCTGAAGTGCGAGGTACATGCTGGTGGGGGTTTTCCCACAGCGCGAGGGCGCCAGCAGGATCACATCCGCCTTCTCCAACGAGCGCACGCTCTGGCCGTCGTCGTGCTCGATGGTGAACTCCACCGCGGCCATCCTGATGTTGTAGCGCTTCAGGTCGCCGACGCCGTGCAGTTGCGACGGCTGGCGCGCACCCCGGGTCCGCAGGATCTCCTCGACCTGGCGCATGTGCATCTCGAAGAAGTCGATGACGGGCGCCGTCGTCTTGGAGAGCTCGAGTCGGATCCGCTCCTCGGCCGCGGTGACGAACACCAACGGCGTCACCGGGCCCTGCATGGCCGCATCCACGATGCCGACGACCCGCGTGGCTTCTTCGACAGTGGTGATGAACGGGAACAGGTGACGCTCGAAGCGCAGATCGGGGAACTGGATCAGCAGCGCATTCCCCATGGTCTCGGCACTGATTCCGGTGCTGTCGGAGAGGAAGAAGACCGGGACGACGTGGTCTGCCACCGAGCCTTTCTGCATGAGCGGACCTTAGTAGACCCGTATCGTCCGACTGGGGGCACCTGCTCAGGCCCTCGATCAGAGCTCCGAAAGGGGAACCGCTGTGCTCATCGCCATCGCTGACGACGACCCCGACATCACGTTCTTGCTGGGGGCCTTCCTCCTCGACAACGGCCACGAGGTCGCCACCGTCGACAACGGCGCCGCCGCGCTGGAACTGTGCCGCGACCGCTGCCCTGACGTTCTGCTCATGGACATCACCATGCCTGGCGAGTTCAACGGCCTCGACGTGCTCACCGCGATCCGGGCCTCCCCCGAGGGCGCAGACATGCCGGTGCTGTTGTTGACCGCTCGAGCCGGTGAGCAACACATCACCGAAGGCATGGCCGCCGGCGCGACCGCCTACTTGGTCAAGCCCTTCGAGATGGCTGAGCTTCTGTCTCGGCTCGCCGATCTGCACGGCGATTCCTAGCCGCCGCCAGGACGCGCCTCAGATCACAGGCCCATGAGCAGGGCGATCGCCCCGGCAGCAAGGGTCAGCGCCACCGCACCCAGCGCGGCTTCCACGCGCGGATAGAGGTGATTGCCCCTGCTCCGCAGCACCGGGTCGAGTCGCAGGAGCAGGGCCAGGGCGTACTCACTCTGAGCCTCTTCGCGGGTGCGCGCGGGCGCGTTCCGTCCCCGACCGATGGTCCTCACATATTCAATGGTGAGTCCCCTGCGGCCCGCGTGTAGGTGTTTTCGCGAATCCCCCTAGGGCGGCCTAGTCCCGCCTCAGCCGATCAGGGTGAACTTGCGAACCAACTGCCCCGCGATCTCGCTGGAGGTGAACGGGAAGCGCACCCACTTGCCCTTGCCGAAGAGCTTGGTCTGATCCTGCGACCACCGCGAGCGCGGGTTCTCGTATTGGCTGTAGGTCAAGATCGTGCGCGCCTTCACGCGTCCCTTGTTGTGGAACGAGATCGCTTGGATGTGCGAGGAGCCGTAGGTGATGGGCTTGTAGCGGTCGGCGTTCTGCTTCGGCAGGTAGGACGCCAGAGCGTTGGCGTTGCCGGCCGCGTCCCCCATACCGCCGCCGAGCCCGATCGGACTCGCGCCGCGGTCGCCGGCGACTTGAAGCGAGCCCCACGGCGCATTGAAGCGGACCTTCTCGGCACGGATCGCATCGATGGCCGCCTGCATGGCTGCCTGGACCTCGGTGTTGGACTCGTCGAGGTCGCGCGGGGTGTTGAACGGGTCGTCGGCGTCGAAGGGGACCTCCCACAACTGGTCTGCAGGGGCGCGTTTGATGAACTCCTCGAAGATGTGGGTCCCCACCGAGGAACGACGCGAGCGGCGGTCCCAGGCCTTCAGCACCGCACAGGCCTTCGTCTCACCGGTGGCAGCACACAACGTGTCGAGATCACCACCGGCGCTCATCACCTCGGCGGCGCGCATCCGGTTGTCGTGCTCATGACGGCGCAGACTCCGCGGGCTCTCCAAACCACGCTTGGCGAGTCGGTCAACCACGTACTGGGTCACCATCCGGGTGCGCATGGTGCGCTCGCACTGCTCGCAACCGATGATGCGGGCGAATCCCTCCAACCGCACCGAAGCGTTCGGCGTCCAGTAGGAGTCGTTGGCGTTCATGACGTAGTCGCGGCGCACGACCGCCGGCAGGTTCTTGGGGCCGAAGATGCCGGGACGCGAGGCATCCGCATCGGTCCCCCACTCGCATGTGGACTGTGCCCCCGTGCCGTTGAGGCCGGGCAACCCAGCCAGTTCGAACAGCACTCGTCCGATGACGGTCATGCATTGTTCGGCCATCGCGTTGGAGACGTTGGGCACCACCGAGTGGTCGGCATAGAGCGCGTCGCCGAAGCGGTCCGCTGCCGTGGTGTTGACCCAGGGCATGCCTGCCGCGCGGTCCTGGCGAGCGAGCAGGTCGCGCACGTTGCGGGCCTTGCCCATCTCGAGGAAGACATCGATGGTGCGCAGGTGCTCGGCGTTGGCGTCGCGCAAGGCCCAGGCACTCGCGGGGTTCCACAGCATCAGGACCGCGGGAGCCTCGAGGACATAGCCCTCGTGGGTGCGCCACATGTCCTCGGTCACCGTGCCGATGCTTCCGTCGGCCTTGCGGACCTTCACCTTCACCAAGCGGTGGTCCATGGCCTGCGGGCCCGACTCGGTGAGGTAGGTCGTCGGGCCGACCAGCGTGTACTCATAGGGCGTGAATCGGTAGGCCGTCGAGACCGTGTGGCTCCACGCCACGTGCTTGTTCCAGCCGATGTTGACCACCGGCGAACCGACCAGCGAGGCACCTGCCACGTCGTACTTGCCGGGGATGGTCAGGTGTTGCTGGGAGAAGTGATAGCGGCCGCGCCACGGGAAGTGGGGGTTGCCGAGCAACATGCCGCGACCGGTCGTGGACTTGCCGCCGCCGACGGCGGTCGCGTTGGAGCCGAAGGGGCGCTCCGGGTCACGGCCCAACCCCTTCAGGATCTGTGCCTTCTCGGCGGCCGTGAGGTCTGCCGCCTTGAGAGGCAGGTCACCCGGGTCGACGCCAGGGTCGGTCGGGGTCGGAGGCGAGGCGTCGACGATCTCCTTGACGAACACACCCGATGAAGCGAGCAGGTTGGCGAGGTAGACGCCGTACCAGAGGTCGATGGGCTTGATCTTGCCCAGCCCCTTGGCGTTGTTCTTGAGGTAGGTGGCGTTCTTGCACTCCGGGTCGCTGACCCCACCCTTGCGTTGGGCCTCGCGCAACCAGCGATTGGCACCGGCGACGTAGCCCTTGACCATCGCCCGGGCCTGTGCGCCCGGCCCGCGAGTCGCGTCCTTGAGCAGGGTCTCGACGACCTTGCGGTTGTGCAGGTCGGTGACGAAGGCGTCGACCTGCAGGTTGGAGGCCTCCAGCGTCACCTGATCGTCGTAGCGTGCATTGGGACCGAACCACAGCGAGCGCTCGCCGCGACCGGTGATCAACGTGTCGAACAGCGTGCACGCTGTCGCATCCGCGGCCATGTAGCCGCTGCCGTACCCGATGTCCCCGAAGTTCTTGCCGGTGATGTGCGGGATGCCGTGCTTGGTCTGGCGGATCTTCGCCCGGTAGCGCGCCTTCTTGGAGGCACGCTGGACCTTCCCTTGTCCTGGCTCGACCGCGGCCTCTGCGACCGCGGCGGTCGTCGATGCGGCCGTGACCGCAGGCAACAGCGTCGCGGTCAGCGGGAGGAGGGTGAGAACGGCAATGGGGGAAATGATTCGTCGGAGCACGCCGTGCTAACTGTGCTGACCACCACAAGGTTATGGCGGTCGTCACATGAATCTGACACGCGTCAGTTCGCCAGCGCGCGGTTTCGACTGGCCCTAGAGGTAGAGCCCGGTCGAACCGGTGCCGCCGGGGGGTTCGAGACGGTCGGCTGCCACCGCGTGCACGTCTCTCTCACGCATCACGACGTAGGTCTCACCGTGCACCTCGACCTCGGCTTTGTCCTCAGGGTCGAACAGCACGCGGTCACCCGCCTCGACCGCCCGGGCCTGAGGACCCACGGCGACCACGCGCGACCAACTCAGGCGCCGAGCGCCCATGGCTGCGGTGGCAGGGATCACGATGCCACCGGAGGAGCGCCGCTCACCGGCATCGGCGTCCAACTCGACCAGCACCCGGTCGTGCAGCATCTTGATCGGCGTCTTCTCGCTCATGCGCCGCACCCAGGGTTCAGGACGTGACCTTGCGCAGCACCACGATGAGTGTCGCCACGCCGACGACGCCGCCGACGACCTTGAGGATGTTGTCGGTGCGTGGCTCGCCCGTGTTGGCGTCGACGAAGAACGCCTTCACCTCCGCGACCTGGCGGGACGCGATGGTCTTGGGACTTGCCCGGTACATCAGGTTGTCGATGGTGCCGGCCAGTCGCTCACGGGTCTCTTCGATCTCGCGGGCGAGGTCGGAAGGATCGGTGCTGCTCACGTCGGCGAACCTATCAAGGCCGTTCCCCGACCGCGCGGGGGTCGAAGCCAAAGGGCAGTTCGAGCCGGTGAGCGGCCATCAGCGAGTCATCGGTCAGCAGGGCGCGGGTCGGTCCGTCCGCGACCGCCGAGCCGTCGCTGAGGATGACCGAGCGAGGGCACAGTTCGAGGGCATAAGGCAGGTCGTGGGTGACCATCAGCACCGTCACGTCCAGACTCCGCAAGATGTCGGCCAACTCGCGACGCGAGGCCGGATCGAGGTTGGAGGAGGGTTCATCGAGGACCAGGATCTCGGGCTCCATGGCGAGCACGGTGGCGACCGCCACGCGGCGACGCTGACCGAAGGAGAGGTGGTGCGGAGGGCGATCGGCGAACTCCGCCATCCCGACCTGCTCGAGGGCGCTGGTGACCCGGCGCTCGAGTTCGGCGCCCTTGATCCCCAGGTTGGCCGGGCCGAAGGCGACGTCGGCGCGCACGCTGCCCAGGAACAGTTGGTCGTCCGGGTCCTGGAAGACCACGCCGACCCGTCGGCGGATCTCCCGCAGGTGCTCCTTCTCGACGGGGAGGCCGTCGACGGTGACCGATCCGGCACCGGCGGTCAGGATTCCGTTGAGGTGCAGCACCAGCGTCGTCTTGCCGGCGCCGTTCGGTCCGAGCAGCGCGACTCGCTCGCCACGATGGACGTGGAGGTCGACACCGAAGAGCGCCTGGTGGCCGTCGGGGTAGGCGTAGGCGAGCCCACGCACGTCGAGGACCGGGGTGCTCATGGGTGCTCCGTGACGGCGCTGGGACGAGTAGTGGGGCGGGTCGTGGCCTCGACCGGCAGTCGGCCCGTGTAGCCACGGGAGAGCATGGCGAGGTGCACTCGTTCCCCCCGCTCATAGGAGCGGATGAACAACGCTCCCGCCGAGCGGGCCAGCACCGACCAGTGGCGTGGATTGCGTGCGGAGAAGCCCCGGGAGGTGCGGGCCACCTTCATTCGCCGCATCTGCGAGGTGACCACATCGAGGTAGCGCACCATGAAGCCGATGATCTGCACCATCAGGTGCGGCAGTCGAAGCCGCTCCAGTCCGGCGAGCAGGTCGTGGGGCTCGGTAGTCGCAGCGAGAGTCAGACTGGCCAGCACGCCGAGGGTGCCCTTGACCAGCAGGCCCCACCCGGCGAGCAGTCCGGACTCGCTGAGCGTCAGCCCCCACACCTCCACCTGCGGACCGCCCGCGACGAAGGGCAGCAGGAGGGCGAAGACCACGAACGGGACTTCGATCACGGTTCGCTTCAACAGATAGGTCGGCGGGACGCGCGAGACGGCGATCACCACGCCGAGCATCATCAAGTAGACGGCATACATCGCGAACCACTCACGCGGAGTGGCCACGACGAGCAGCACGAAGCCCAGCAGCGCGATGAGTTTGCGATGGGCCGGGGCCCGGTGGATCAAGGAGTGACCGTGGAAGTGGAGTTTGTGGCCATGCCCGGCGCCCACGCCGTCAGGCTCCCGTCGACGTCCGGCTGGGCCGGCGGCGCACGGCGTAGGTGAGCGCGGTGGCCAGGCCGAGAACGACCAGCACCCCCACCACCCCGGCGGCGCCACCTGACAACCGACCTTGGTCGACACCGCGGGTCTGGTAGTCCGAGAGGGGGCCGTCTCCCGCCGCGTGCTCGGTCTCGGTCGAGGCGAAGCCTTGGTCCTGGGCGACCCGATTCAGACCGTCGGGGCTCGTGGCGGCATAGAAGCTGACCACGCCCGCGAGGAGCAGCGCGACGACGAGGGCACTCCAGCGCACCGCCCGGGTGCTGACCGGGCCAGGCCTGCTCATGCGCTCGCCTCGCTGACCCGAACCTCGAGCTCGCGACGAGCGATCAGCGGCCGAGCGCCGTAGATGAGGTCGGGGCGGACCGCGACGATGCTGGCGATCGCGAAGAACGTGATGACCGCTTCTCCCGCGCCCACCACCAGGTGCACCCCCAGCATGGCGGCGGCCAGGGTGTCGATCGGGATATCGGCAGTGCCACCCAGCGAATAGAGCAGGACGAAGACCATGGCGGAGGCGGGCACGGTGAGCAGTGCGGCGAAGGCGGCTGCGGGAGCCACCGAACTGGTCCGCTTGGGCAGGATCGCCCGGGCGGCGACGAAGGCGAGCCAGCCCAACGCCACGGTGGTGACGCCCATCAGGTCGATGTTGGTGCCCAGCGCGGTGATGCCGCCGTCGGCGAAGAGCAGACTCTGGACGATCAGGACGCACGTCATACACAGCAGGCCGGTGAACGGTCCCACCAGGATCGCGGCAAGCGCCCCGCCCAACAGGTGACCACTGGTGCCCACCCCAACAGGGAAGTTGATCATCTGGGTCGCGAAGATGAACGCCGCGACCAAGCCCGCCATGGGTGCTGTCCGATCGTCGAGTTCTCGACGGGCACCCTTCAACGCGACGCCGACGGCCACTGCCGCGACAACGCCGGTCGCGATCGAGGTGGGGGCGTCGAGGAAGCCGTCGGGCACGTGCACGTGCACACCCTACGTTGTTGCACATGATGTGCAACAACGACAATGTGGGTCCGTGGCAGGATCGACCTCGTGACCAATCGTCTTGTTCCGGGCGACACCGCCCCTGCCTTCTCCCTCCCCGACGACACCGGCGCCACGGTCGCCCTGAAGGACTTCAAGGGCCAGAAGGTGATCGTCTACTTCTATTCCGCGGCGATGACCCCGGGTTGCACCAAGCAGGCCTGCGACTTCACCGAGAACCTCGAGTCCCTTCGCGCGCACGGCTACGAGGTGCTCGGCATCTCACCCGACAAGCCCGAGAAGCTGGCCAAGTTCCGCGACAAGGAGTCACTGGGCATTCGCCTCCTCTCCGACCCCGACAAGGCGGTCATGGACAAGTGGTCGACGTTCGGCGAGAAGCAGATGTACGGCAAGACCGTGCGCGGCGTCATCCGCTCCACGTTCGTGGTGGACGAGAAGGGCAAGATCGAGGTCGCCCAGTACAACGTCAAGGCCACCGGCCACGTCGCCAAACTGCGCAGGGACCTCGGGCTGGACTGACGAGCCATAGCTAGGCTCAGCGTTGCTCCGGCCGGAGTGGTGGAATTGGCAGACACGCACGGTTTAGGTCCGTGTGCTCTAGGGCGTGGGGGTTCGAGTCCCCCCTCCGGCACCAGCGGCGATCAGTCCGCGGCGGCGTCCTCTTCCTTCAGGCGCGGAGTGGTCGTCAGTTCGGGTCGGAAGCCCCGCTTGTCGGCGAAGAAGGCGCGAATCATGTCCATGTCGGCGACCACGTCATCGGAGGGGTGGAAGGTCGGCCCCCAGCCCACGGTGCGTGATGGCGCGTCGAGGTAGGCCAGGGTGATGGGCAGACCGGTCTGCTTGGCGATCCGATAGAACCCCGACTTCCAGTACTCGCTCTTGGAGCGGGTGCCCTCGGCGGCGAGGCCGAGAAGGAAGTGCTCGTCGGACTTCTGGTCCGCGAGAAGTTTCGTGATCGTGCCGGCCGGGTTCGCGCGGTCGATCCCCACCGAACCGAACGCCCGCATGAAGATGCCGACCGGCCCCTTGAAGAACGACTCCTTGACCAGCAGTCGGATCTTGATGCTGTTGTCCCAGGCTAGGAGTTGGGTGATCACCCAGTCCCAGTTCGAGGTATGCGGCGCCCCCACGAGGATGGCCGTGGGCGGCACCGTGCCTGTCGTCCGCCACCGCGCGAGGCGCAAGATCAGGCGGGCGATGTTCCTGCGAACGAAGAAGTGGCGTTGCACCTCTGAAACCTAGTCCCTCCCAACCCGGTGACGACAGTCACACCGACCCATAGAGTCGCGCCCATGGACTCTGCCCTCACCACCGTCGGCTTGCCGCTCGCCCTGGGCATCATCATGTTCGGCCTGGGGTTGTCGTTGACCGTGGCGGACTTCCGCAGGGTTGCCCGGCACCCCAAGGTGGTGACGGTGGCCTTGGCGTGCCAACTCCTGTTGCTCCCCTTGATCTGCTTCGGCCTCGTGGCCCTCTTCGACCTGCCACCACTCCTGGCCGTCGGCATGATGCTGCTCGCCGCCTCACCCGGCGGCACCAGCGCGAACCTGTTCAGCCACCTGTTCCGCGGGGATGTCGCTCTCAACGTCTCGTTGACCGCCGTCAACTCGGTCATCTCGATCGTCTCGCTGCCGATCATCACCAACCTCGCGATCGGCTACTACGACCTCGACGACACCGTCGGACTCCAGTTCGCCAAGGTTCTTGAGGTCTTCGCGATCGTGCTGGTGCCGGTGGGGATCGGCATGCTCGTCAGAGCCCATGCCTCGGCGTGGGCCGAGCGCATGGACCGCCCGGTTCGGGTGGGCTCGGCGGTGATCTTGGCGATCCTGGTGCTCGGCATCCTGCTCGACCAGCGAGAGAACGTCGGGGACTACCTCGCCGACGTCGGCCTGGTCGCGGCTGTGTTCTGCGCGATCAGTCTCGTGACGGGGTACGTCGTGCCGCGCGCCGCCGGGGTGCGTGATGACCAGGCGATCGCGTGCTCGATGGAGATCGGGGTCCACAACGGCACGCTCGCCATCTATGTCGCGGTCGAGGTGCTCAACTCGACCGAGATCTCGGTGCCGGCCGCGGTGTATTCGCTCATCATGTTCGTCTTCGCGGCGATCTGGGGCGCCTTCATCAGCCGGCGGATCAGGGCCGGAGCCGACGCGCCACCTGCGGTGCCAGCTGCCTGAGCGCGATGCCCCGGTGACTGATCTCGTCCTTTTCGGCCACTGAAAGTTCGGCAGTTGTGACCCCCGGCCGGGCGTCGGCCTCGAAGACCACGTCGTACCCGAACCCGCCGGCGCCGCGGACCTCACCGATGATCCGGCCCGGCATCTCACCGCGCACCACCACCTCGTCCTCGTCGGCCGAGACGAAAGCGACGGCGCACACGAAGTGAGCTCCGCGCCGTTCCTCGGGCACGTCGGCAAGCTGGTCGAGCACGAGCCGGTTGTTGCGATCGTCGTCCTTCGGCGACCCCGACCAGCGCGCCGAGAGCACGCCAGGCATGCCGTTGAGCGCATCCACGCAGAGCCCCGAATCGTCAGCGATCGTCGGCAGGCCCGTGGCGGCCAGCCCGGCACGGGCCTTCACAAGCGCGTTGCCTTCGAACGTCGGTTGGTCCTCAACCGGCTCGTCGTAGGCCGGCACATCGTCGAGGCCCAACACCTTGACGTCCGGCAGGTGCTCGCGCAGGATCCGTTCCATCTCCGCGAGCTTCTTGGCGTTGCGCGATGCCAGAAAGACCCTGCTCATGCCGAAGCCAGCGCCTCCTGCTGGAGCCGGGTGAGATCGGCGCAGCCCTTCTCGCCCAACGCCAGCAGCGCGTCGAGTTCGGCACGAGAGAAGGCAACGCCCTCCGCGGTGCCCTGGACCTCGACGAACGATCCGGCGCCGGTCATCACGATGTTCATGTCGGTCTCGGCCCGCACGTCTTCTTCGTAGGGCAGGTCCAGTCGCGGGACGCCGTCGATGATCCCCACCGAGATCGCCGCGACCGAGCCGGTCAGCGGCTCTCCGGTCACCGCACCGGTCTCCCGCAGGTGTGCCACCGCGTCGGCGAGGGCGACGTAGGCCCCGGTGATGGCGGCCGTCCTGGTTCCGCCGTCGGCCTGCAGCACGTCGCAGTCGAGTTGGATGGTGTTCTCACCGAGCGCCTCGTAGTCGATCACGGCACGCAACGAACGTCCGATCAGGCGGCTGATCTCATGTGTACGGCCGCCGATGCGGCCCTTGACCGACTCGCGGTCGGAGCGGGTGTTGGTCGAGGCCGGGAGCATCGCGTACTCGGCGGTGACCCAGCCCAGACCCGAGCCCTTGCGCCAGCGCGGCACGCCCGGGGAGGCCGAGGCCGCGCAGAGGACCCGTGTCCTGCCGAACTCGATCAAGACCGAGCCCGCGGCGTGGTCCAGCCAGTTGCGGGTGATCTTCACCGGTCGGAGTTCGTCGTCGGTCCGGCCATCTGCTCGAGTCATGGGGCGAGGCTAGACGACCCACCGCGACGGTCGGCGGGCAGCGCTACTTGGGCTCGGCTCTCAGCAGTCGCCACAGCCCGACAGCGAACGGGATGAGCAGCCAGATCGTCCCGGTCACGAGCAGTTGGGCGAACTCTTCGCCGGTGGGCATGGCGTCACCCTCGAAGAGCGAGGCCTGCGCGGTGTTGAACTCGACCCACGGGGCAAGGTCGTTGAACCACTCCTGGAAGGCCGCGAGGATGCCGACCGCGATCGGAAGCACCAGCGTGTAGATGAAGTAGGTGACGATCGCGGCAGGAGTGTTCATCAGCAGCATCCCGATGGCGAACCCGAGCACGATGCCGATCAGATTGGCCACGACGAAGCCGTTGATCAGCAGGCCCGTCTCGATCTCCCAGTCTCCCCCGGCGATCAGCGTGCCGAGTGCGGCCAACGCGGCGGCAACGACGATGAGTCCGACACCGAGGAGCAGCCCGGCACAGAACTTGGAGGCCACCACCCGGGAGCGATGCGGCTCCAGGGCGAAGGTCACCAGACCCGTGCGCTGACTCCACTCGCTGGTCACCATCATGATCAGCAGGATCGGCAGGAAGTACCCGAGGGTGGTCCCGCTGACCGCAAGGAAGGTGTCGAAGTTGGTGGATTCGTCAGGCGCTGCGAGAGCGAAGATCACGATGACGATCAGGCACAGCGCGATGATCGTGCCAGTCAGCCAACGCCCGGCTCGAGTATCAAGAGCCTTGCGGAACTCAACTGAGACCAATCGACTGAAGGGCACCCGCGGGGTGCCGCTGAAGTCGAGGGCTCCGGATGGGGCGACGGCGGCGCTCATGCCGCACCTCCTGCGTTGATCGGGGCGGGGGCTGCGGCCTGGGTATCGCGCTGGGTGTCGGCGGTCAGGCTCAAGAAGAGGTCCTCGAGACCGGCGGACTCGACGCGGAGGTCGGTCAGGACCACCCCCGCCGACAGCGCGGCGCGACCGACCTCGACCGTCGTCGCGGCGACCCGCAGTCCATCTCCGGCAGCCGCCACCGTGTGCCCCGCGGCCTGGAGCGCCGCGGCCAGCGCGGCGTTGTCCAGCGAGGTGACCAGCGAACTGACGGTCTCGGTGGCCAGCAGGCTCTGCTTGTCGCCCTGAGCCACGATCCGGCCGTTCCCGATCAGGATCATCTCATCGGCGATCAGTTCGACCTCGTTGAGCAGGTGGCTGGACAACAGCACCGTGCCCCCACGATCGGCATAGCCCTTCAGCAGGCCACGCATCCACCGAATACCGGCCGGGTCGAGGCCGTTGGCAGGCTCGTCGAGGATCAGCACCGTGGGATCGCCGAGCAGTGCGTGGGCGATGCCGAGGCGCTGCCGCATGCCCAAGGAGTAGTTGCGCAGTCGGCGCTTGGACTCCTCGGGACTCAACGAGACCAGCGCCAGCATCTCCTCGACGCGCGAATCGGGCAGCCCCATGGTGCGGGCGCCGATGGTGAGGACCTCGCGGCCGGTCCGGCCGGCGTGCTGCGCCGACGCGTCGAGCAGCACCCCGACGTGGCGCCCGGGGTTGGGGATGTCGCGGTAGAGATGGCCGCCGATGGTGACCTGCCCAGCGGTCGCCGGGGTCAACCCGACCATCACGCGCATCGTCGTGGTCTTGCCGGCCCCGTTGGGGCCCAAGAAGCCGGTGACCCGGCCCGGTTGCGCCACGAAACTGACGTCGTCGACGGCGGTGAAGTCGCCGTACTTTCGGGTGAGGTGATCGACGGTGATCATGGTGCGTACTCTGCCGCACGCCCGGCTAGATCTCGTAGACCGCCCCGGCGTGTGCCAACTCGACCGCACCGCCGTGAACGCCGACCGCCTCCTCGAGCATTCCGCGCTTGTCGAACCAGGGCGGAATGTGGGTGATCACGAGGCGATCGGCTCCCGAGCACTCCGCGATACGTCCGCAGTCCACGCCGGTCAGGTGGATCTCGGGCGGGTTGTCGTCGCACGCGCGAAACGACGCCTCGGCGAGCAGCAGGTTCACACCGTCGGCCAGGTCCTGCAACTGATCACACGGGGCGGTGTCACCGGTGTAGGCCAACGAACGCCCACCGGCACTCACCCGTAGCCCGAACGCCTCCACCGGGTGCAGGACCGGAATCGCGGTCACCGTGAACGGACCGATGTTCACCGTGCCGTCATAGGGCAAGAAGTCGAACTCCTCGCTCATGCCGGGGTCCTCGGGCAGGTCGTAGGCGCGCGCCATCCGGCCCGCGGTGTCGCTCGGCCCATAGACCGGGATCCGCGGCTGGGGGCCGCGGGGGTGGTACTTGCGCATGACGTAGTAGCCACACAGGTCGAGGCAATGATCGGCGTGAAGATGGCTCAGCACCACCGCGTCGATCAGAAGTGGATCGACGTAGTTGTGCAGTGCGCCCAACGCTCCGTTGCCGAGGTCCATCAGGATCCGCCAGGTCCGACCGTGCTCGTCATCGGCCTCGATGAGGTAGCAACTGGCCGGCGAGTCGGGCCCGGGATAGGAGCCCGAGCAGCCCACGACGGTGAGTTTCACGAGACACCCCCGGCGAACTGGCTGGCCGCCATCATCTCCGCGCCGAGGAAGCGGCGGCCGATCCGCTCGAACTCCTGCGGGACCCCGGTGGTGGCGAAGGAGTAGACGGGATCGCCACCGGGTCGCATCAGGTCGGTCGCCGCGAGCATGCGATAGACGTCCTTGGCGCATTCCTCCGCACTGCTGACCAACGTCACCGCATCGCCCATCACATAGGAGATGACTCCGGTGAGCAACGGGTAGTGGGTGCAACCCAAGATCACGGTGTCGACACCCGCTTCGGTCAGGGGGTCGAGGTAGTCGTGGGCCACAGTGAGGAGTTCGTCGCCGCCGGTCACGCCCGCTTCAACGAAATCGACGAACCGAGGACACGCTCGCGTCGTCAGCGCCACGTGCGGCGCCGCCGCGAAGGCGTCCTCGTAGGCCATCGACTCCGCCGTGGCTCGGGTGCAGATCACCCCGATGCGTCCGGACGCTGAGGCCGCGACCGCCCGCCGGGTCGCGGGATAGATCACCTCGACCACCGGGACGTCGTAGCGCTCACGGGCGTCACGCAGCATCGCCGCACTGGCGGAGTTGCATGCGATGACCAGCGCCTTGACCCCCTGGGCGTAGAGATGGTCCAGGCACTCCAGGGCGTACTCGCGCACCTCCCCGATCGGCTTGGGGCCGTAGGGCTGGCGGGCGGTGTCACCCAGGTAGCTCACCGACTCGTGCGGGAGTTGGTCGATGACCGAGCGAGCCACGGTGAGTCCACCGAAGCCGGAGTCGAAGATGCCGATCGGAGCATCGACGGAGGAAGACACGGCAGGCACAACACACAAGCCTAGGTCCTCGACGGCTCACATCGGGGGCGTCGTCGCGCACGTCACGTTGACCACGATCCGGTGACAAATGTGCGCGTGCGGCTGACATCCAACCGCGCGCGGGGCAGGCTGTGGTCATGGGAGACCACAACGTCGAGGTCGGCGAGGACCTCGACGAGGCCGTCCGCCAACGCCTCGAGGCGGAGGCCGCGCTCAGTGATCTGCGGGTGCGCGTCGACAACGCCCAGCAACTCGCCGACATGGGCGACTACGACTGGCACATCCCCACCGACACCAACACCTGGTCCGACCAGTTGTTTCGGATCTATGGCTACGAGCCCCAGTCCTTCAACCCGAGCTACGAGCGGTTCTTGTCGTTCCTGCACCCGGACGACCGCGAACACATCATGGCCATCCACCAGGCGGCGCTGGCCAGCGGCGAGCCCTACCAGATGACCGAGCGGGTCATCCGGCCCGACGGAGAGGTCCGCTATCTCGCCTCCAACGGCCAGGTGCTCCACGACAAGGACGGGCAGCCCGTGCGGATGCGCGGCACCTGCATCGACATCACCGACCGGGTGCTCGCCGAACGCGAACGCGAAGAACACGCCTCGCGGGCACACGAAGAGAAGAGCCGGCGTCGGGCCGCGCTCGAGATCAACGACACGGTCGTCCAAGGCCTGACCGCGGCGCTCTACGCCCTCGAGGGCGACGACCTGGACGCGACGCGGAACTACCTCGAGCGCACGCTGGACGCGGCCCGCAAGGTGATCACCGATCTCAGCTCACCTGTCGAAGGCGAACTCGAGCCCGGCGACCTCAAACGCGAATCCGGCCCGAGTTTCCCGACCCAGGGCGAGTCCGGAACCTAGCGGCCGCAACCGCTATTCGACATCGACGCGCGAGTAGCCCGGGAAGTCGGGGTCGGCCAGGCGGCCGCGGCCGGGCGTCCGGCTCGCGATCTCACGCGCAGTCGGCCACGGATTGAAGCGGCAGCCGTTGCGTGACTTGGACTGCTGCATCATCACCGGCGCGAGTTTGCCCGGGCCAGGACAACTGGCGTGCCCGAGACCCAAGAAGTGGCCGGA
>JBFIDC010000005.1:0-26380 GCA_041581495.1 Nocardioides sp.
CGGACTGGTGCTGACCGGTGGCCTCTACACCGCCTTCTCCCCCGCCCAAGCCAGCTCCACCGACAGCACCGAAGAGCTGGTTGCCGAGGGACGCGAGCTCTTCTTGGTCGGCTGCTCCTTCTGCCACGGTCAAAGCGGCGAAGGCGTGCTGACCAGCAACGGCAACCACCTCGGCCCCTCCCTGGTCGGCGTCGGCGCCGCTGCGGTCGACTTCCAGGTCGGCACCGGGCGGATGCCGATGGCTCAGCCCGGACAGCAGAACCCGATCAAGCCCCAGACCTACTCCGATGAGGAGATCCTGGCCCTCTCCGCCTACGTCGCGAGCCTGGCCCCCGGCCCGGCGGTGCCGAACGAGGCGGACTATTCACTGGCCGGCCTCAGTGAAGAGGAGCGCGTGGAGGCGATCTCGCGCGGCGGACTGATCTTCCGCACCAACTGCACCGCCTGCCACGCGTTCAGCGGCAAGGGTGGAGCCATGCCTCGAGGCGGTTACGCGCCCAACTTGTCCAACACCGAGGCGCGCTACATCTACGAAGCGATGCTGACCGGACCGGGCAACATGGACAACTTCTCCAATGGCAACCTCTCGCCTGAAGAGAAGCGTGACGTCATCGCCTACCTCTACTCACTGCGCGAACAGCCCGCCTACGGCGGCTTCACCCTGGGCGCCCTCGGCCCCGTGGGTGAAGGACTGTTCGCCTGGGTGGTCGGGATCGGCGCGATGGTCGGCTTCGCCGTCTGGATCGCCGCCCACACCGCCCGATCGACCAAGCCCAAGGCCCAGTCCGCCGGAGGTGCCGAATGAGCGACGACAACCTGCCTGACCTGCCACCCCAAGAGCCGATCGCGGACCCGGGGCTTCCTGAGCACCAGCCGCGCCCGACCGACGTCGATCCGGCTCTGGCCAAGCGCGCCGAGCGCCAGGTTGCCGCACTGTTCGGACTGTCCTCGGTGTGCGCGATCCTGTTCGTGGTCGCCTACTTCACCCTCGACATCGGCGATGACCACAGCACCGTCCTGGGCCTCGGAGCCTCGACGGTCGCCCTGGGCGCCACGCTCGGCGGCGCGCTGCTGCTGATCGGCGCCGGTCTCATCCAGTGGGCCCGCAAGTTGATGGCTGACCACGAGATCGTGGAGATGCGTCACCCCTCGCGTTCGCCCGACGAAGACCGGGCGGCCACCCTCGCGGCTCTCAACACCGGCCTCGAGGAGTCCGGCATCGGTCGCCGCCCGTTGGTGCGCAACTCACTCCTGGGATCGATCACGATCCTGCTGGCACCCGCGGTGATCATGTTCCGCGACCTCGGCCCCACGCCGAATCAGGTCGCCGAGGACGCCGACTACCTCGGCGCCGGTCTCGAGAACACCGTGTGGGACCGCGGCGTGCGCGTCGTGCGCGACGTCGTGGGCACCCCGATCAGGCCCTCCGACCTCGAAGTCGGCGACCTGGTCAACGCAGAGCCCGAGACCGTCTTCGCGGTCAACGAGGAGGGCGAGCACGTGCTTGAGGGCGTGGCCCTCCAGATCGCCAAGTCCAAGGGCGCGGTGATCTTGACCCGCATGGACCCCGAGGACAACACGCCGGGCGAGGGTCGCGAGGACTGGGCCGTTGACGGCATCCTCTGCTACTCCAAGATCTGCACCCACGTGGGCTGCCCGATCTCGCTCAACGAGCGCAAGACCCAGCACCTGCTCTGCCCGTGCCACCAGTCGACCTTCGACCTGGCCAACTCGGCCAAGGTCATCTTCGGCCCGGCGGCCCGAGCACTCCCCCAACTGCCACTCATGGTCGATGAAGAGGGCTATCTGGTCGCCCAGAGCGACTTCCGTGAACCCGTCGGTCCCAGCTACTGGGAGCGCGACTCCCAGGCCAGCACGAGCGAATGAGTAATTCATGAGCATCGATACCAGCAAGGTTGCCGACAGCAACTCCGAAGCGGCAACGCCGTCCAAGCCCGGTCCGGCCGGCGCAGTGGCCTCCTGGGCCGATGAGCGCCTCGGCCTGGCCACGATGATGAAGAAGAACCTGCGCAAGGTCTTCCCGGACCACTGGTCCTTCATGCTCGGCGAGGTGGCGCTGTGGAGCTTCGTGGTGCTGCTGCTCTCCGGCGTCTTCCTCACGTTCTGGTACACGCCGAGCATGGGCGAGACCGTCTACCAGGGCTCCTACGACCCGCTGCGCGGCGTCGAGATGTCCGAGGCGTTCGCCTCCTCGCTCCACCTGTCCTTCGACGTGCGCGGCGGCCTCATGATGCGCCAGATGCACCACTGGGCGGCGAGCCTGTTCATCGCCGCGATGATGGTGCACATGCTCCGGGTGTACTTCACCGGAGCGCACCGCAAGCCCCGCGAACTCAACTGGGTGATCGGCTGCATCCTGCTGCTGCTGGGCACCCTGGAGGGCTTCACCGGCTACTCGCTGCCCGACGACCTGCTGTCGGGCACCGGCATCCGGGCTGCCGACGGGTTCATGAAGGCCAGCCCCGTCATCGGCTCCTACATGTCGTTCTTCCTCTTCGGTGGGGAGTTCCCGGGCGAGTCGATCATTCCGCGGCTCTACACCGTCCACGTGCTCCTGATCCCCGGACTGCTGTTGGCGCTGATCACCGCGCACATGCTGCTGCTGGTCTTCCACAAGCACACGCAGTGGCCTGGGCCCGGCCGCACCGAGCAGAACGTGGTCGGCTTCCCGATGCTGCCCGTCTACGCCGCCAAGGCCGGTGGATTCTTCTTCATCGTCTTCGGTGTCACCGCTCTGATGGGCGGTCTACTGACCATCAACCCGGTGTGGCTGTTCGGGCCCTATGACCCCTCCAAGGTCACCGCCGGTTCTCAACCGGACTGGTACATGGGTTGGCCCGATGGTCTGTTGCGGATCATGCCGGGGATCGAGAGCCATTGGTTCGGGCACACGATCTCGTGGAACGTCATGCTCCCCATCTTGATCATGCCGCCGCTGATGCTCACCCTGCTGATCCTGCTTCCGTTCCTGGAGTCGTGGATCACCGGCGACAAGCGCGACCACCATCTGCTCCAGCGTCCTCGCAACGCCCCCACCCGGACCGCTCTGATGGTCTCGCTGATGACGTTCTACGGCTTGTCCTGGGCTGCCGGCGGCAACGACCTGATCGCCATCATCTTCGACCTATCGATCAACCAGATCACCTACTTCATGCGTGGTGCGGTGTTCATCGGTCCGTTGATCGCCTTCATCATCACCAAGCGCTGGTGCATCTCGCTCCAGCGCAAGGACAACGACACGCTGCTGCACGGCTATGAGACCGGCATCATCATGCGTTCGGCGGAGGGTGGCTACTCCGAGAAGCACCTGCCGATCAGCGAGGAGCGTGCCTACACGCTCACCGCGCGTGATCGTGACCCGGACGTCACCGAGACCGCGACGGGACCCGACACCAACGGCATCGAACCCAAGCGGAGCCCGGTGGCCGGTGTGCGTCAGAAGCTGCGCGAGATCGCGTTCGCCGACAACGTGCAGAAGCCGACGGCCGCCGAACTCGAGGAGGCGCACCACCACGCCGACCACGAGCACGAGCTCCAGGCAGGTCTAGATGGGGTCTCCGCCGACGGTCACCAGTTCGATGGTCACCACCTCGTCGAGGACGAGACACTGCGCGGCGATCACTGAGTCGTCACACATTCGCTGAACACAGTGGCCCGGCAGATTCGTCTGCCGGGCCACTGTGCTTGTGACGGGTGCTTGTGCCAGGTGTTTGTGACGCGCGTTCGTGACGCGCGTTCGTGAGGATCAGCCCCCCAGGGCCGAGCCGTCCTGGAACTGCGCCCATGACAGGTTCCACTCGGAGTATCCGTTGCCCGGCTCGATGGAACGGTCGGTGCCGACGTACTTCACCACGTCGCCTCGCCGGCTCATGGCATAGAGCCAGCCGGCATCGGCCGTACTGAGGCCCGTGCAGCCGTGCGAGACGTTGGCGTACCCCTGGGAGCCCACCGACCACGGAGCGGCGTGGATGAACTCGCCCGAGTAGGTCACCCGCATGGCCCACTGCACGTTGTCGATGTTGTATCCGTCCGCGCTGTCGTTGGGTATGCCGACAGTCTCGGAGTTCATCCGCTTGGCATCGAACTTCTCGATGATCACCTTCACCCCGGATCGGGTGGTGAACTTCGGCTGCTCCCCCGTGGTGACCGGCAGGGTGCGGAGCAGTTTGCCGTTGGAGAACACCTGCATGTTGTGGGCGTTCATGTCGACCTTGTAGATGTGCGCATCGCCGACCTTGAAGTCCACCTGGCGGCTCAACTGGCCGTACACGCCCTCGCCCGCGGGAACGCTGTTGATGTCGACGTCGACCTTGACCTTGGTCCCCGGCTTCCAGTACTTCTTGGGCCGGAAGTGGACCTCTCGGTCGTTGAGCCAGTACCAACCGCCCGCCTGAGCGGGCGTCGAGGTGACGGTGAGGTGCTGCTCGATCGAGGCCCGGTCGGTCACGGGCACGTCGAAGTTGACGATGACCGGCATGCCGACGCCCACGGTCTCGCCCGGCAGGGGCGCGATCGAGGGATAGGTCTGCTGGTCCAAGGACAGTTCCTGGGTGGTGAACCGCGTTCGCCGCGTCACCAACGCTCCGTCGTTGCCGCGAACCGTCGCTTCCACCCGATAGGGCGTCCCGGGTTCGAGCCGATCGAGGGCGCGCCAACTCGATCCGTCGCCCGAGATGGTGCCGCGCAGGATGCTCGGGTCGGCGTCGGTTCCACTCTGCGAGGCAGCGGAGACCGTGACGGTGCTCAGGCGCCCGTGTCGGGCGAAGACCTTGACGACCGTGTCGACGGCGACGTCGCCGGCACCGCGCTGGATGTTGCTCCGGATCTGACCAGCTGGGGCCTGGGAAGCCGTCTGACTCGGGGAGGTGGTCGAGGTCGTCTCCTGGTCGGCCGAACCACCGAACGGTGAAGCAGAGCCGGCGTCACAGCTGCTCAGGAGGGATGAGGACAGGGCGAGGACGGCGGCGGCGGTCACCGATCGCACGGCCAGGGAAGGCATGGGTACTCCAGGAATCTGAGATCAGGGAACGGACTGGGTCGAGGCCCAGCCGATCGATCTCAGGCTAGCCAACGATTACTGGATGAGACGAAACCGCCGGCCGATTTGTTGCCGCTCAGGTCAGTGAGCGTACTCACCCCGGTAGTACTCATAGATCCAGCCGGCCAGCGCCACCGCGCCCAGTGCGCCCGCGATGATGACCATCCACCAGGCGCTCATCGCCACGGCGAAGACCACGGCCGACAGACCCATGGCGCACCACAGCGGCCACCAGGAGTAGGGCGGGAAGAAGCCCAGTTCACCGGCGCCGTCGGCGATCTCGGCAGTGGCGCGGTCCTCGGGCCGGGGGTCCATCTTCTTGGCGTGGAACCCCAAGAAGATCGTGACCATCAAGGTGAGCAGGGCGGTCATGGTCAGCGCCGAGGTGCCGGTCCAGTCACCCCCGCCGGTGTGGCTGCTGGCGTCGGTGACCAACCAGTAGGCGGGTGTCACCAGCAGGAAGAAGATCGTGCAACTGGCGAAGATCCAAGCCTCGGCCTTCACTGGTCCTCACCCTTCCCTTCAAGCTTGTCTTGGATCAGGTCGTCGCGACCGTCCATGTTGGGCGCGTCGGCAGGGGCTCCCACGGCCGCAGCCACGTTCTGCTCGAGATCCAGTGCCGCGATCTCGGGGTGGTGCAGGTCGAAGGCCGGAGACTCCGAACGGATCCGCGGGATGGTCTCGAAGTTGTGTCGCGGCGGCGGGCACGAGGTTGCCCATTCCAGCGAGCGGCCCCAGCCCCACGGGTCATCGACCTCGACCGGGGGCGACTTGCGCGTGATGTAGACGTTGTAGAAGAACGGCAAGGTGGACGCCGCCAGCAAGAACGCCCCGATTGTCGAGACCTGGTTGAGGGTGGTGAAGCCATCCTCGGGCAGGTAGTCGGCATAGCGTCGCGGCATGCCTTCCACGCCGAGCCAGTGCTGGACCAGGAACGTGGTGTGGAAGCCGACGAACAGCAGCCAGAAGTGCACCTTGCCCAGGCGCTCATCGAGCATCCGGCCGGTCATCTTGGGCCACCAGTAGTAGAAGCCGGCGAACATCGCGAACACCACGGTGCCGAAGACCACGTAGTGGAAGTGCGCGACCACGAAGTAGGAATCGGAGACGTGGAAGTCCAGCGGCGGGCTGGCCAGGATCACGCCGGTGAGGCCACCGAAGAGGAAGGTGGTCAAGAAGCCGACACTCCACAGCATGGGGGTGTCGAAGGACAGACTTCCCCCCCACAGGGTGCCGATCCAGTTGAAGAACTTCACCCCGGTGGGCACCGCGATCAAGAAGGTCATACCGGAGAAGAACGGCAGGTCGACCGAGCCGGTGACGTACATGTGGTGGGCCCACACCGCCACCGAGAGGATGGCGATACCGAGCGTGGCTCCGACCAGGCCGACGTAGCCGAAGATCGGCTTGCGGCTGAAGACCGGCAGGATCTCGGTCACGATGCCGAAGAACGGCAGCGCGATGATGTAGACCTCCGGGTGCCCGAAGAACCAGAACAGGTGTTGCCACAAGATGGCTCCGCCGTGAGCGGCGTCGAAGACGTGGGCTCCGAATTGTCGGTCGGCCTCGAGCATGAGCAGCGCGCCGGCGAGCACCGGGAAGGCGATCAGCACGAGGAGGCTCGTGACCAGCGTGTTCCACACGAAGATCGGCATCCGGAACATCGTCATGCCGGGCGCACGCATGCAGATGATGGTGGTGATGAAGTTGACCGCACCCAAGATGGTGCCGAGACCGGCCATCCACAGACCCATGATCCACAGGTCACCGCCGACTCCTGGTGAGCGAATCACATCAGAGAGCGGGGTGTAGGCGAACCAGCCGAAGTCCGCGGCGCCGGTCGGGGTCAAGAAGCCGGAGGCCGCGATCAGTCCGCCGAAGAGGAACAGCCAGTAGCTGAACATGTTGAGCCGCGGGAAGGCGACGTCGGGAGAGCCGATCTGGAGCGGCATGATGACGTTGCCGAATCCGAAGAACAACGGGGTCGCGAACAGCAGCAGCATGATCGTGCCGTGCATCGTGAACAGTTGGTTGTAGAGCTCGTCGTTGACGACCTGCTGGCCCGGGAAGGCGAGCTCCGAGCGCATCAACAGCGCCATGATTCCGCCGATGAGGAACCAGGCGAAGGACGTGCCGAGGTAGAGCTTGCCGATCAGCTTGTGGTCGGTGGTGGTCATCACCTTGGCCAATTGCTGGCCAAGGGGACGACGCGCGGTGGCGATCGACTCTGGGTGGGACGCAGTGGCAGTCACTCCGACTCCCCTCCATTCAGGCCGGCTTGGGTGTAGGCCTCGTCGCTGCCGCGCAGCGGCTTCTCCGACGTCTGGCCGTCGGCTTCCAGCCCGGCGACATAGCTGTCGTACTCGGCGCGAGTGACGACCTTGACGTTGAAGAGCATGCGCGAGTGATAGGTCCCGCACAGCTCGTAGCACTTGCCGACGTAGTCGCCGACGCGAGTCGGGGTCACCACGTAGTGGTTGACCCGACCGGGCAACACATCCATCTTCATCAGAAAGCCCGGCACCCCGAAGTCGTGAATCACGTCGGGGCTGTAGAGGTTGAAACGAGTGGTCTCGTTGACCGGCAGATAGAGCGTCGGGATGAAGGACCCGGTGCCGGCGACGTGGACGTACTCCGGGTAGGAGAACACGTCGTCGTAACGGTCATCGTCGGCCTTGGGGTCGATCTCACCCAGGCCGTAGTTGAAGGTCCACTGCCACTGCTGGCCGGTGACCTCGATGATGTTGTCGGGTGTGCCCTCGTCGGCGAGGACGGAGTTCTGAACCTTGACCGTGTGACTGAAGAACACGATCACCATCACCACCGGAGCGAGGGTGTAGAAGATCTCCAGCGGCAGGTTGTAGCGGGTCTGGACGGGGATCTCGTCGTCGCTACGCCGGCGGAACCGCACCACGGCATAGAAGATGAGTCCCCACACCACGACTCCGGTGAGAAGAGCGGCGATCCAGGCTCCTTGCCACAGGACAAGGATCTCCTCGCCTTGGACCGATGCCGGGTCGGGCATCGCAAGGCGACCAGCCTCAGTATCGGACGAACACCCACTGGCGAATGCTGCTACGCCAACAAGTGGGAGTGCCCATCGCGCAAAGACTTGCACCGGGCGCAGACGACCCACGGAAGAGCCCCTCTCGACTCACTTCAAGGACACCACGAACCCTAGCCCAAGCAGGCTGCCCGGATGCGTCCGGGTCGGGTCCTCGACAGTGTGAATTCTGCGAACCTCCCCGGAGTAGGTTCGCCACGTGTACCTCGACACGGCGTCCTCGGAGCCGCTTCACCCCGCCGCTCGGGAGGCGATGCTCGCTGCTCTCGACCAGGGGTACGCCGATCCGCGGCGCCTGCATCACGAGGCTCGCGCCGCCCGATTGATCCTCGACAACGCGCGCGAGGCGGTCGCCGAGGCGCTGGGCGTGCGCCGCAGCGAGGTCTCGTTCACCAGTTCTGGCACCGACGCGGTGCATCGGGGTCTGCTCGGCCTGGTCAACCGGGCGCAGGGTCGCGACGTGGTGGTGCACTCGGCCGTGGAGCACTCGGCGGTGCTGCACGCGGTCGCCTGGGGTGCGGACTCGGAGGAGGTCGGCGTGAGCCCCGAGGGGCGGGTCGACCTCGAGGACCTCCTCGCGCGTGCCGCCGGCCCCGGCGTCGGGGCGATCGCCCTGCAGAGCGCCAACCACGAGGTCGGCACCCTTCAGCCGGTGGGTGAGTTCGAATCGCCGAACCAGGTTCCGCTGTTCGTCGACGCCTGCGCGTCCATGGGGCGCCTCCCCCTGCCCACCGGTTGGAGCACCGCCGCTGGGTCGGCCCACAAGTGGGGAGGCCCGGCGGGGGTCGGGGTACTGCTGGTGCGCGATGGCGCCAGGTGGCGCAACCCCTTCCCCGCCGATGACCGTGTCGATCACCGCGGCTCAGGCTTCGAGAACATCCCAGCCGCCCTCGGTGCCGCCGCAGCGCTGCAAGCCGTCGTCGCGGGTCGCGAGGAGCGCAACGCCCGCCAGCACCACCTCATCGACCTCCTGCGCGCCGGCGTGGCCACCATCCCCGACGCCGAGGTCGTGGGAGACCCCGTCGGCCGCCTCCCCCACCTGGCGACGTTCTCGTTCCTCTACGTCCCCGGCGAGGCCTTGGTCGACGCGTTGGCTAGGCGCGGGTTCAGCGTTGCCAGCGGGTCGGCCTGCACCGCCTCGACCCTGGAGCCCAGCCATGTGCTCGCCGCGATGGGGGCACTGACCCACGGCAACATGCGGGTCTCGTTGACCCGGGACGCCACCGAGGACGACGTCATGGGCCTGCTGGCCGCCCTGCCCGAGGTCGTCTCCGAGATCCGTCAGGACCTGGGCCTATGAATCACGAGCCCGCCCTGGAACTCGATTGCCGCGACCTGCGCTGCCCGTTGCCGGTGATCGAACTGGGCAAACACATCGAGCAGGTGGCACTCGGTGAAGTGATCGGCGTGATCGCGGCGGACCCGGCCGCGCACTACGACATCCCGGCCTGGTGCCGCATGCGTGACCACGAGTTCCTCGGCGAGGCCGCGGCGAGCGACGGGACGCCTCGCTACCTGGTCCGCCGTCTGGTCTGACCTTCCGGGGTCAGCGCGTCGCGTGCAGGAACGGCGCGATGGCTGCGGCCGCTTCACCGTCGTAGGAGTATTCCAGTCGGTCCAGGAACTGCTCGGCGGTGAAGGTGTAGTCCTGCGGGCCGACCGTCTCGACGACGTAGGCCGCCAACACGCACCCGACCTGAGCGGCGTGCTCCAGGGTCACCCCCCAGGCCAACGCAGCCAGGAACCCGGCGCGGAACGCGTCCCCCACACCGGTCGGCTCGAGCACGGCCACGTCCTTGGCGGCCGGCAACTCGATGGTGGGCTCGGTCTTGCTGGTGATCCGGACGCCCGCGGCACCGAGGGTGGTGACCTGGGTGCCGACCCGATCGAGGACCTCCTCGGCCGACCAGCCGGTCTTCTGCTCGATCATGTGCGACTCGTACTCGTTGGAGAACAGGTAGGCCGCCCCATCGATGAGGTCGCGGATGAGTTCGCCGCCGCTGAAGGCCAGTTGCTGGCTGGGGTCGGCGATGAAGGGGTAGCCACGGGTGCGGCACTCGTCGGTGTGGCGTCGCATCCCGTCGGGGTCGTCGGCACCGATCAGCACGTAGCTGGGAGCACCGACCTTGGCCACGATCGGCTCGAGTTCGACCATGCGGGCCTCGCTCATGGCTCCGGGGTAGAACGAGGCGAACTGCGCACCGTTGGTGTCGGTGGTGCATACGAACCGCGCGGTGTGGTGGTCGGTGGAGATCCGGACGTAGTCGCAGTTGACGCCGTGTCGCTCGAGCCAGGAGCGATAGTCGGCGAAATCCTCACCGGCGGCACCCACCAGCACGGGGGCCAGCCCCAGACGGCCGAGTCCGAAGCACATGTTGGCGGCCACGCCGCCACGGCGGATCTCGAGATGGTCGACCAAGAACGAGACCGACAACTTGTCGAGTTGCTCGACGACCAACGAGTCGGCGAACTTGCCGCCGAAACTCATCAGATGGTCGGTAGCGATGGAACCCGCGACGAGCAGCGTTCCGGTCGTCGGGGCGGTGGCAGCAGAGGTGTCGGACACATCGCAGAGACTACTGATGGGTACGACTGGGTGTACTCACGAGTAGTCACTAGCGTCGTTTGTATGACCGCCTATGACGACCTCGCCACGCCCGCACAGATGCAGGCGGACTGCCGTCTCGCCGGCCAGAACCTGCACCTCGCGCGTGCGGTGGTGGCGGTCGCCAAGCCGGCCCCGAGCATTGCCTTCGAGGACTTCCCGCGCGAGATCTTCAAGCGCGAGATCACGATCTCGCAGGCGGCTCAGCGGCTCGCGAACGCGCTCGAACTCCACTTGGACTGACGCACTGGACTGACGCGCTGGACTGACCCACTGGGTTTGACCCACGGGGCCGATCCAGCCCGCGGTCGCGATCAGTGGAAGCTGTCTCCACACGCGCACGAACCCGTGGCGTTGGGGTTGTCGATGGTGAAGCCCTGCTTCTCGATGCTGTCGACGAAGTCGATCATCGCGCCGTTGAGGTAGGGAACGCTCATCCGGTCGACCACGACCGAGACACCGTCGAAGTCGGTGACGACGTCGCCGTCGAGGCTGCGCTCGTCGAAGAACAACTGGTAGCGCAGGCCGGAGCACCCGCCGGGCTGCACGGAGATGCGCAGGGACAGGTCATCGCGACCCTCCTGCTCGAGAAGGCTCTTCACCTTGTCAGCGGCAACCGGGCTGAGGTTGATGCTGTCGTTGCGACGCTCGGTGGTCTCAAGCTGCTCGGTCATCTGAGTGACTCCCCAAAAAGATTGGCCAACGCAGGGTTGACATGAAGATCGGGTGGAACGGTTGTCTACGGTCTCAATCCTCGCACACCGCGGGTTATTCCTCGCTGTTGCGAGGGTCGCCGCGCGACCAGGTCCGAGCCACACGCTCGGCGACATCAGCCAGCGAGCCTGCCGGGTCGGCGAAGGCACGCTCGCGCCCGACCAACTCCACCAGGGAGTAGCCCGACTCCACACCCAGGGCCCGCATCTCGCGTGCGCCCACCAGCACCTGCCCGGCCACCGCCACGCAGGGTCGCAGCGCCGCCTCGGCGAGCGCGGCCACACCGTAGGGCACCTTGCCCGAACGGCTCGAGAAGTCGAATGCGCCCTCGCCGGTGACGACCAGATCGGCGAGACGGGCGCGTTCTGCCAGCCCGACCGCCTCGACCACCAGGTCGATTCCCGGGGCGCGCGTGGCTCCGAGCGCCAGCAGCGCGAAGCCGAGCCCGCCGGCCGCCCCGGCCCCGGCCTCCAGGGCCAATCGTCGGTCGATCTGGACGGCGAAGCGCTCCAACACCGCATCGACGGCGGGCAGTCGTTCCTCGAGAATCCCCTTCTGCGGACCGAAGGTCTTCGTGGCGCCGAACAATCCGCACAGCGGGCTGTCGACATCGCTGGCGGCGATCAGGGTGACCGCGCTCATCGCCTCCCGAGCGGCGTGCAGGTCGATGCCCGGCTCCTGCGGCAGGTCCTCCAGACCCGCGACACCGCCGCGGAGCGCTGCGGCGGGCGTGGCGCCGAGGGCTGCCAGCAGGCCCGCTCCCCCGTCGTTGGTTCCGCTGCCGCCGAGGCCCACGACGATGGTCGTGGCGCCAGCATCGCGCGCGGCCAGCAGCAACTCCCCCACGCCGTAGGTGGTGGCCCCTTCCGGGTCGACACCGCCGGTGAGGTGCAGTCCGCAGGCCTGGGCGCTTTCGACGTACGCGGTGTTCTCGACCATCAGGATCGAGGCCGGTGTCGGCTCGAGATGGGGTCCGCGAACCGTGCGAGCCAGGACTCGACCGGCCAGCGCCGCGTGCATGACCTCGACGAACCCTGGCCCCCCGTCGGACATCGGGGCGAGATCGAGTGAGTCGCCAGGTGCCTGCCGTGCCCACCCGCGGGCGATGGCCTCGGCGGCCTCCACGGCAGACAGGGTGCCGGCGAACTTGTCCGGCGCGATGAGAACGCGCATGCGCGAAGTGTGGCCTACGGCCTAACGTGCTCGGCGTGAGGGATGCCCGGATCCGGCCGATGCGAGCCGAAGACCTCCCGAGGGTCGAGCGGCTGAGCGCCGAGGCCTTCTATGAGGCAGATACCCGACTCCTTCCTCCCCAAGCGCCGCTGCCGCAGTTGCGAACCCCGGCTCGCGCCGAGGGCTGGATGGTGCGCACCGCCCACCTGCTCGAGACCGACCCCGGCGGCCTGTGGGTCGCCGAGGCCGACGACGACATCGTGGGCATGGTCGTCTCGTTCCGACGCGAACTGATGTGGGGCCTGGCGTCGTTCGCCGTGCGGCCGGGGCTTCAGGGACAGGGCATCGGCCGACCACTACTCGACGCCGCACTGCAGCACAGCCAGGGTTGCCTGCGCGGCATGCTCTCGGCCTCCGCCGACCCGAAGGCGCTGCGGCGGTATCGCGCGGTGGGCTTCGAGTTCCACCCGCAGATGTTCCTCACCGGAAGCGTGGATCGCGGCACCTTGCCCGTCGTGGAGAAGGTGCGCGAAGGCACGATCGGTGACCTCGACCTTCTGGACTCCCTCGATCGGCGCACGCGTGGCGCCGCACGCGGCAGCGACCACGAGCACCTCATGGCGTCGACACGCCTCCTCGTCTCGGATACGAGCACCGGGGCGGGCTATGCCTACACCCAGTCGAACGGCGATCTGGTCGCGCTGGCAGCCACCAACCGGCGCACCGCGGCACGACTCCTGTGGACCGTGCTGGCGGACACGCCCGGGCCCAGCGTCATCGGACATGTCACCGCCGCGAACCAGTGGGCGATCGAGGTGGGCATGGCCGCGGGCCTCCGACTTCACCAGAGCGGGTACCTCGCGCTGCGCGGGATGAAACCGCCCTCGCCGTACGTTCATCATGGTGCGCTTCTGTGACTTCATAGGATGTGAGACATGACGACGGTGGATCTACCGCTCCTGCCCCTCGGACGAGGTGTCGACTTCGACTCCGAACGGGGGGTCGAGTGTCCGGGTGATCTGCCTGCGCCCTCGGACCCCGACCTGGTTGCGCGGGCCCAAGCCGCCAAAGACGCTCTCGGTGAGCGGGTCTTCGTGCTCGGGCACCACTACCAACGTGACGAAGTCATCGCCTTCGCCGACATCACCGGCGACTCCTTCAAGCTCGCCCGCGAGGCCGCCGCCCGGCCCGAAGCGGAGTTCATCGTCTTCTGCGGTGTCCACTTCATGGCCGAATCGGCCGACATCCTGACCGGACCCGAGCAGAAGGTCATCCTCCCCGATCTCGCCGCCGGCTGCTCGATGGCCGACATGGCGCGCCTGAGCCAGGTCGAGGACGCCTGGGCGGCCCTGGAAGCGGCGGGAGTCGCCGACTCGGTCGTTCCGGTCACCTACATGAACTCCAGCGCCGACATCAAGGCGTTCTGCGGCCGCAACGGCGGAGCCGTGTGCACCTCCAGCAACGCCGACGCGGCACTCGAGTGGGCGCTCGAGCAGAAGGGCGGGCGCGAGAACGGCGCCAAGATCTTGTTCTTCCCCGATCAGCACCTGGGCCGCAACACCGCGGTGTTGAACTTGGGCATGTCGCTGGAGGACTGCGTGGTCTGGGACCCGCACCGCCCCGACGGCGGCCTGACCCAGGATGAGATCCGCGACGCGACGATGATCCTGTGGCGGG
Source organism: Nocardioides sp. (assembly GCA_041581495.1). Lineage (GTDB taxonomy): Bacteria > Actinomycetota > Actinomycetes > Propionibacteriales > Nocardioidaceae > Nocardioides. The sequence continues at coordinate 14,293 of JBFIDC010000005.1, forward strand.
GCCACTGCTCGGTCCACGGGCGCTTCCGCGCCGACGTCGTCGACGAACTGCGAGCCAAGATTCCCGGCGTGCAGATCCTGGTGCACCCCGAGTGCACCCACGACGTCGTACTCAAGGCCGACCTGATCGGTTCGACCGAGTTCATCATCAAGACCATCGAGGCCGCCGAACCCGGAAGCAGTTGGGCGATCGGCACCGAACTCAATCTGGTCAAGCGGTTGGCCGACGCACACCCCGACAAGCAGATCGCCTTCCTCGACAAGAGCGTCTGCTACTGCTCCACCATGAATCGCATCGACCTCCCGCACCTGGTGTGGGCGTTGGAGTCGCTGGTGACCGGCACCGTGGTCAACCAGATCCAGGTCGACGCCGAGACCGAGAAGTGGGCCAAGGTGGCCCTGGACCGGATGCTCGCCCTGCCCGGCAAGAGTCACCGCGACTGAGACCGGCGCTCACGCAGGCAGTTCGACCCAGAACGTCGAGCCCGCACCGTTCGGGTTGTTGATGATCCCGATCTGACCATCGTGGGCATCGACGACGCGCACACAGGTCGCCAGACCCACCCCCACGCCGTCATAGGCCTTGTCCAGGCGAACCATCGGTTCGAAGATGCGCTCGTGTTGATCCTCGGGGACCCCGATGCCGTTGTCGGTGACCTCGATCCGCCACATCTGGCCTTCGCGTCGCGAGGTCACGCTGACCTGGGGCGTGGTTCCAGCGGGGTGGAACTTGACGGCATTGCTGATGAGGTTCTGCAGGACCGATCGCAGCAGCGCTTCGTCTCCGTAGACGGTGGGGAGTTCACCGATGGTGAGTTCTGCCTCCGCGAGCTCGGCAGCGAGATCCTCGACGGCCTCGCGAGCCAGCACTGCGAGGTCGGTGGCGACCGGATCGACGTGCGTGCCCAGGCGCGCAAAACTGAGTACGTCCTCGATCATCTTGGTCATGCGTGCCGACCCACCCAGGGCACGGTTGATCAGCGGCACCAGGTCTTCTGAGGTGGCACCCAGCTCGAGTTCGTCGCGAATGAGTTCAAGGGACAACGCCATCGTCGTCAGGGGGGTCTTCAGGTCATGGGTCACCTGGCCCGCGAAGGCCAGGAGTCGGTCGTTGCTGCGTTCGAGACGCGAGCGCAGGGTCTCCATCTCGATCATGGCGTGACGCAACTGCACGTTGCGGCGGCCGAGTTCGAAGACATCGACGACCCGTTCGGCCAGGGTCCGAAGAGCCCGCTGCTGGGTGGAGTCCAGTTCACCGACCTTGTCATCGAAGACGCACAGCGAACCGATCACGACCCCATCGCGGGTTGTCAGTTGGTGCGCCGCATACAGCCGCACCGCCCCGAGTTCGCCGTTGACGAAGGGGTTGTCCTTGAACCGACCATCGAGACGGGCATCGGGTACGTGGACCGGTCCCGGGTCTTTGAGGATCCGCGCGCACATGGAGTCCTCGCGACGACAGATCCCGCCGTCGAACCCGTAGGCGGCGATCTGGTGCTGCTCGGTGGCGGTGATCAGATTGATCGTCGCCATGGGGACCTGGCAGATCAAGGCGGCCAGTTCGACAACGACGACCAACTCGGGACGGCGCGGATCGTTCAGGGCCCCGAGGGACTCCAGTCGAGCAACGCGCTCCTGATCCTCCTCCGCGATGACCGTCACGTCATCAGCATAGGAACTCTCCCAACCCCGGCGAGGTCGTTTGCCGAACCCGTCGGAGCGGAGCGGCTCAGGCCTGGGTCGTGCCGTCCGATTCGGTCACGGTCTCGGGCTCCTCGGCCAGGATCTCCCCTGAAGCGGGAGCCGCCTCGATCGCCTCGGGAGCCGCAGCCTGCGGCAAGGCGGAGGCGGCGCCCTTCAGCCGCGCCAACTCGGCCTCGACCTCGGCCTCGGAGCTCATGGCCTCGAGTTCGCGAGTGATGTCGTCACCACCGGTGACGGCGGTGGCGTCATCGAGGGCACCGGAGGCGATGAGTTCGTCGATGGCCCCGGCCCGCGCCTGCATCTGCGCGGTCTTGTCCTCGGCACGTTGGACCGCCAGGCCCACGTCACCGAGCTCATCACCCAGACCGGTGACGGCCTCGTTGATGCGAGTTTGGGCCTCGGCTGCGGTGTAGGTCGCCTTGATGGTCTCCTTCTTGGTGCGCAGGGCTTCGACCTGGGCCTGGAGCCGCGACTGGGCCATCGTGAGCTTCTCCTCCTCGCCCTGAAGCTGAGCGACCTGAGCGCGCACGGATTCGATCTGGGCGTTGAGTCCCGACTTGCGCTTCAGCGCTTCACGAGCCAGATCCTCACGTCCCATCTCCAGGGACGACTCTGCCTGGGCCTGGAGTTTCGCCCCCTGACCTTCGAGTTGGGTCACCTGCATCTCCATGCGTTTGCGACTCGTGGCCACGTCGGCGACGCCGCGACGCACCTTGGTCAGCAACTCGAGTTGGCGCTGATAGCTGTAGTCCAGCGTCTGGCGCGGGTCTTCGGCGCGGTCGAGGGCCTTGTTGGCCTTGGACCGGAAAATCATCAGGAAGCGCTTCCACAGGCTCATGCGAGACACCCTACGGCCGACTCGCAAGCAAGCGCGAGACACGTAGACTGGATTGTGCGTCGCGCACCCGAGCCGCGACGCGGTCCATCCCCGTCGTCCGAAGCATCCGTAGGCAGAGGCTCCCGTTGTTCCGTCGCACCAAGACCGAGGCCGTCGCGCCCGACGAAGTTCCCGTCAAGCCCGGCGGCAAAGGGCGCCCGACACCGACGCGCAAAGAGGCCGAAGCCGCCGCCAGAGCGCGCGCCAAGACTCCGCGGACCCGCAAGGAGCGGCTCGCCGCACAACGCTTGGCCAAGAGCGAGTCGAGCGCCAAGGTGCGCGCCGGGATGAAGTCCGGCGATGAGCGCTACCTCCTGCCCCGCGACAAGGGACCGGTCCGGCGCTTCATCCGCGACTTCGTCGACAGCCGCCTCTCGTTCATCGAACTCCTGATCCCACTGCTCGTGGTGACCATGGTGCTGGGCTACTCCGGGGTCGAGACCCTTCAGGACCTGGGCAACACCATCTTGTTGGGCACCGTGCTGCTGGTGGTCATGGACATGGTGGCCCTGCGCTTCCGCCTGCGTCGTCAACTCGCGCAGCGCTTCCCCGACGAGCCGACCAAGGGCACGACCTACTACGCCATCACCCGGGCGCTGCAGATGAAGTTCATGCGGCTGCCCAAGGCCAAGGTCAAGCTCGGTCAGGACCTCCCCGAGCACTACCGCTGATCCACCTGATTGCACTGATCGAGTCGATGTCGGCGCTCGGGCTCGCCGCGGGCCTGCTGTCGGCGGTCGTGTTCGGCGTCGCGGCCGTCATCCAGGCTCACACGGTCCGCCGCTACGCCTCCTCCCCCGACCGCTTGGTCGGCTTCGTGGCGAGGGGCGTACGCGACCTCCAGATGATCGTGGTGCTGGTGGCCTATCTGGTCGGCTTCGTGCTCCACGCGGTGGCGATCTGGCTGCTCCCCCTCTATCTCGCGCAGGCGCTGGTGGCGATGTCGCTCCCAGTGGCCTCACTCGCCGCCATCCGCGTCGACCACAGCCTGAGCCTGGGACGGTGGACAGCCATCGCGGCGGTCTCACTGGGACTGGTGCTGCTGGCCCTCGGGTCCGGCGAGGCCGGTCCACCGATCTCCACGGGCAGGTTCGCCGGCATCTTGTGGGTCGGGGTGCTGCTTCTCGCGGCGGCCTCGCTGCACGCACGGCGTTATGCCGGCGCCTGGCTCGGGCTCCTGGCCGGGCTGGGCTACGCGGGCTCGGCGATCGCGGTACGCGGGGTCGACCTGCCCCTGGATGCCGCCGTGGTGTGGGCCGCGCTGGCCATCCCCTCGTTCGGCCTGGTGGCCTTCTGGCTCTACAGCCTCGGGATGCGGCGTTCGACCGTGTCGACCACCACCGCGTCGCTGATCGTGGCCCAGACCTTCGTGCCGGCGGCGGTCGGTGTCGCCCTGCTCGGCGACGGTGTTCGATCGGGATGGTGGCCGGCTGTGATCTTCGGCCTGCTCATCTCGACCGGCGGGGCGCTGGCTCTGCGCACCGCCTCGACCCGGGGTTCAGAAGTCGCGCTTGGCTGGTGACTGGGTCTTGGCCGGGTCGGCCTCGACCACCTCGCCCAGGGCGAGATCGATGGCCTCCATCACTTCGGCCTCGAGGACCACGCCGGCGGCCTTGACGTTCTCGCTGACCTGATCGGGACGGCTGGCGCCGATGATCGCCGAGGAGACGTTCGGGTTCTGCAAGGTCCAGGCGATCGCCATCTGGGCCATGCTGAGACCGGCCTGCTCGGCGACGGGCACGAGTCGCTGGACACGTTCGAGGATGTCGTCGGCCATCCAGCGACTGATCATCCCCGCGCCACCCTTGTCGTCGGTCGCACGCGACCCGGCCGGCGGTTGCTCGCCGGGACGGTACTTGCCCGTCAGCGCGCCCTGACCGATGGGAGACCACACGATCTGCTGGATCCCGAGTTCTGCGCAGGTGGGAACCACCTCGGCCTCGATGACCCGCCACAGCATGTTGTATTGCGGCTGGTTGGACACCAGGGGGATGTGCAGTTCCCGGGCCAGGGCGTGCGCCGCCCGGATCTCTTCGGCTCGCCACTCCGAGACGCCGATGTAGTGCGCCTTGCCGGATCGGACCACGTCGGCGAACGCCTCCATCGTCTCTTCCAGCGGTGTCTCGTAGTCATAGCGGTGTGCCTGGTAGAGGTCGACGTAGTCGGTGCCCAATCGGCGCAGCGAGGCATCGATGGACTCCATGATGTGCTTGCGCGAGAGACCGTGGTCGTTGTGCTGGCCCGGGCCGGTCGGCCAGTAGACCTTGGTGAAGATCTCCAGCCCCTCACGACGCTGACCGGCCAGCGCTTTGCCCAGGACCGTCTCGGCTGCGGTGTTGGCATACACATCGGCGGTGTCGAAGGTGGTGATCCCCTCCTCGAGTGCTCGCTGCACGCACAGGACAGCGGTGTCCTCCTCGACCTGGGATCCGTGGGTCAGCCAGTTGCCGTAGGAAATGGCCGAGATCTTCATGCCGCCGAGGTTCCTGAACTCCATGAGCCGAGCCTAGTCATCGGGTCCTCGAGCCCGGGCTGGCAGGATCAGGGGCATGTCCAATCCGACCGCAGACGTCAGCGTGCGCGTGGCCTGGGCCGACGACGCGCCGGCGATCGCCGAACTTCAACTGCGCGCCTGGGGCGATGTCTACTCCGATGTGATCCCGGTCGAGACGATCCCCTCCGGGCCCGACGCCGTCGAAGCCGTGGCGCAAGCCTGGCGGGCTGCCCTGAGCAAGCCCAACGACGCTCGCCACCGGGTGCTGATCGCGTTGGAGCGCAACCGGGTGGTCGGCTTCGCCCTGACCGGCCCCGCCTCGGATCCCGACTGTGATCCGATCGCGGACGGCGAACTGCAGGATCTGACCGTCGACCCGGCCGAACGACGCCAGGGCCATGCCTCCCGGCTCCTGCAGGCCGCCGCGGACACGATGGTCGGAGATCGCTTCACCCGGGCGGTCACCTGGACGATGGCGAACGATGACGTGCTGCGGAAGTTCCTCACCGAGGCGGGATGGGCCAGCGATGGCGCACACCGCGAACTCGACCTCGACGGCTCCGGGACGACCCGCGTGAAGCAGGTTCGGTTGCACACCGCGCTCGAATGACGGCCCCCGCGCCCGAGCGTCGAGGCTCGATCATTCGAGACGGCCTGGGCGTGGGCATCGCCACCGGGCTCTACGGCACCTCGTTCGGAGCCGTGTCCGTGGGCGCTGGACTCAGCGTGGCGCAGACCTGCGCCCTGTCGCTGCTCGTCTTCACTGGCGCCTCCCAGTTCGCGCTGATCAGCGTTCTGGCCGCGGGCGGATCCGCGTTCGCGGCAGCGGCGACGGCCATGCTGCTGGGCACGAGGAACGCGTTGTACGGGCTGCGGGTCGCCCCTCTCCTGGGCCTGAGCGGTCCGGCACGGTTCGGCGCGGCCCACCTGCTGATCGACGAGTCGACCGCCATGAGCGTCACGCGCAAGACCCAACCCGACGCACGCCTGGGCTTCTTCGTCACCGGCGGCGCGGTCTTCGTCCTGTGGAACCTCTTCACCCTGCTGGGCGCCCTCGCCGGAACGGCATTGGGCGATCCGGAGACCTATGGACTCGACGCCGCTGTGGGGGCGGCCTTCCTGGCCCTACTGTGGCCCCACCTGCGCGAGCCCGGCTTCCGCGTGGTCGCGGTGGCCGCCGTCGCCGTGGCCTTGGGTGTCATCCCGATCGCGCCGGCCGGCGTTCCCGTCCTCGCCGGGTTCGCGGTCGCACTGGTGGCCGGCCTGCTCGGGCGAGGACAGCGGTGATCTGGGCTGCGATCCTCGCGTCGGGGATCGGCTGTTACCTGCTCAAACTCCTGGGCTTCTCGGTTCCCCCAGCGGTGCTGGAGCACCCGGTGGTGCGCCGGGTTTCGATGCGGATCCCGGTCGCCATGCTCACCGCGTTGGTGGTGGTCCAGGTCTTCGGTTCCGGACGCGACCTCGTCATCGATGCCCGAGCGGCCGGACTCGCTGCCGCGACGGTCCTGTTGCTGTGCAGAGCGCCGTTCCTGGTGGTGGTCGTCGGCGCCGCGCTCACCGCTGCGGTGATCCGCCAACTCTGAACGGCGCAGGACGAACAGCCGACCAGGCAGCGGTGCCCGCACCGAGAACCGGCGCGGGCACCACCGCAGTATCGGCCGAACTAGCCCACCGAGACCGCACTCCAAGCGGCCGCCACAGCGCTGCGCTGTGCTGAACCCGCGCCATAGAGGTCGCTGGCCGCGTTGAGGGTGGCGGTGCGGGCCTGGGCGTAGGTCGTGCCCGAGGTCATGTAGACCGAGAGCGCCCGGAACCAGATCCGCTGTGCGGCGTCGCGGCCGATGCCGGTGACCGTGGACCCGTTGCACGTCGGCGAGTTGTGGGCGACACCGTTGATCGTCTTGGCCCCGGACCCCTCGGCGAGCAGGTAGTAGAAGTGGTTCCCGACCCCCGAGGAGTAGTGCACATCCAGGTTCTTGGTGTTGCTGGAGTAGCAGTTGGGTGAACTGCCGTCCGCGATGGGGTTGTCCATCCGCCGGAACCCGGAGTGGTTCGCCAGGTCGAACTCCTCGCCGATCAGGTAGTCGCCCGGATCGTTGGGGTTGGCGGCATAGAACTCCACCATCGTCCCGAAGATGTCGGAGGTGGCCTCGTTGAGCCCGCCCGACTCTCCCGAGTAGGTCAGTCCGGCAGTGTTCTCGGTGACGCCGTGGGACATCTCGTGCCCGGCCACGTCGAGGCTGACCAGCGGACCGAACGAGGTGCCGTCACCATCGCCGTAGGTCATCTTGGTGCCGTCCCAGAACGCGTTGACGTAGCCCGAGCCGTAGTGCACCCGGTTGAAGGAACCGGCCCCGTTGTCGAAGATCCCGTTCCTGCCGTGGACCTGGTTGTAGTAGTCCCAGGTGAGGTTGGTGCCGTACTGCGCGTCCACAGCCGCCGAGGCGCGGTTGCTGCTGGTGCCGTTGCCGAACGTGGTCGAGTTGCTGGTGACCTGTGTGCCGGCCTGGCAGCCGTACCCGAGGTACTGGCAGAAGATCGAGTCCGTCTTGTTGCCCATGTCTGTGGTGTAGGTGTTGCCACGCGTCGGGTCCTTGAGTTGGTAGGTCGACCCGGACGCGGTGACCTGGAGGGGCACGGTTCCGCTGTAGAGCGAGTGCCCCGTGCCGTCCGCGGTCACGATGTGCTCTTCGCGGCGCAGCACCGTGCCGGTGCGCGCGTCAACGATCGAGGAGAGTCGGCTCGGGGTGCCATCGCTGCGACGTCCGAGCGTGGTGACCTCCCAGGCCAGGCGCGAGGGACCGGACAGGGTCTCAACCACCAGTCGGGGCGCCTGGCCACGCCGCAGGTTGCGGATCTGCTTGGTCGCCGCAGACTTGCGCATGGCCAGTTCGGTCGCGCGTGCGGCGCTCACCGTGGGCCGGGTCGAGAGACGCAGCGGCTTCCCGAGGGTCTGGCTGACCCCGCTCCATGCACCCGTCGCACTGCGGTGCACCACCAGGTCGCCGCCCAGCACCGGGAGGCCCCGGTAGGTGCGGTTCATCCGGACATGCGTGGCGCCACGGCGGTCGAGCACCGCGTCGGTCGCCCGGAACCTCAGGCCCTTACTGAGGCGAGCCTTCTTCGGGTGCGCCTTCAGTGCCGAGATCGCCGTTCGTCCGAGCCGATCCTGGCGATCCAGCGCCTTCGAGACCGCCGGCAAGGCACGCGTGTGTGCGGCGTCGGCCGGGTCAGCCCCCGAAGCCGCCGCTGTCGTGCCCTGCATGGCGACGGCGCTTGCGGCAAGCAATGCCGCGCTACCGAGCACCAGGCCCCTGTGAGTGGTTGTGCGCATTGAATCGTTCCCTCTCCCGTTCGCACGCCCCGAGTCGGGCGATGTGAGTCGATCCTGGCGAGACCGACCACCGGCAGGAAGCACCTTGAGATCACAGGTTTGTGCGTTGCAAGAACCTGCAAAACTCAGTCGAGGCCGAGCAGGGACTCCAGGCCGATGACGAGTCCGGGGCGATCGGCGATCGCACGCAGGCCGGTCAGCACTCCGGGCGTGAACGAGGCTCGATCCAGGGAGTCGTGGCGAATGGTCAGCGTCTCCCCCGGGCCACCCAGGATCACTTCCTGGTGCGCGACCAACCCACGCACCCGCAGGCTGTGCACCGGCACACCATCGACGTCGGCGCCGCGAGCACCCTCCAGGCCGGTGCTGGTCGCATCGGGCATGGGAGGACTGCCGGCCTCCCGGCGGGCGGCCGCGATCAGTTCGGCGGTGCGCCGCGCCGTACCCGACGGCGCGTCGGCCTTGTCGGGGTGGTGGAGTTCGACGATCTCGACCGACTCATAGAACGCCGCCGCCTCGGCCGCGAAGCGCATCATCAGCACCGCACCGATGGAGAAGTTCGCGGCGACCAAGACCCCGACGCGGGGCTGATCGCCCAGCCAGGAGCGCAGGGTGTCGAACCGGTCCGCGTCGAAGCCGGTGGTCCCGACCACTGCGTGGATGCCATGGCTCACACAGAATTCCAGGTTGCCCATGACGGCGTCCGGGTGAGTGAAGTCCACGACTGCCTCGACCTCGGCGCTGCGCAGGTCCTCGAGGTCGTCGCCGATATCGATGCGGGCCACCAGTTCCAGGTCGTCGGCGGCCTCGACGGCACGGCACACCTGTGAACCGACCTTGCCTCGGGCTCCGAGAACTCCTACTCTCACGGGTCGACCATAGCGGGGCAAGTACCAGCCTCACTGGGCCCGGTTTCCTCATGGCTAAGGTGTGCCCATGGCGTTGCAGGCGATCCCGGCGCGGATTCGATGGGCGGTCGACTTCATGGACGTCCAGCCGGGTGACCACGTTCTCGAAATCGGTTGTGGGCCCGGGGCTGGCGCCGAGTTGATCTGTCAGCGCTTGGAGACCGGCAAACTCTTTGCGATCGACCGATCCGAGTCGGGCGTCGATCGCACCAAGCGCCGCTGCAAGCGCTTCGTCGATGCCGGACGACTCACCGTTCGTCAGATCGACCTGGCAACCCTGCGCGTGCCGGTCAAACGTCTCCACAAGGTCTATGCGTTCAATGTGAACCTGTTCTGGGTTCGCGAGTGCCAAGACGAGTTGGCCCTCCTTCACGAACGGGTCCTTCCGGGCGGGATCGTCCATCTCTTCTATGACGCCACCCGCCGAGAGCAGGTGCCCGAGATCAAGGAGAAGGCCTCGGCGGCCCTGGCCAAGGCCGGCTTCCGGGTGTCGGTGGCCGAGAACCCCAACCCCCCGGTTCTGGCCATCATCGGTCGCCGCTGAAGGCTATATTCTGAACTCGGATTGCTTTAGATTATTTCCTAATGTAGTCTCACTTCAGGTTCTAGCCTTATCTCTTCCGTCGAAGGGGGCGACCCAGTGAGTGCCGCCACGCGCGTCATCGTCGTGACCGCCGACCAGCGCGGCTCCACCAAGCCCGCGGCCACCGATCTGGTGCCGGCGACCCTGGCGCGGCTCTCCGAGATCGCCGGGGACAGCATGCTGCGCGGGTTCGAACGCACCGCAGGCGACGAGTTCCAAGGGATCCTGGGTGACCCGGCCGGCCTGAGCGTCGTCCTCGAGGAGCTCCTGCGCGAGGACACCTGGAACATCGGCATCGGCATCGGGCCCGCCGATACCCCACTCCCCGAGAGCACGCGGGCCGGACGGGGCCGCGTCTTCCTCGATGCCCGCGAGGCGGTCACTGCCGCGAAGTCGGCTCCCTGGCACCTGAGCGTGCAGGCAGACACCGACCGCTCGCGCCTCCTGGAGACGGCCGCGTGGCTCTGGGCAGCCGTGCTCGGACGCCGTACGCCGGGGGGCTGGGAGGTCGCGGACCTCACCGACAGCGGCCACCGCTACGACGACATCGCCGAGCGCCTGGGCATCTCCCAGTCCGCCGTGAGCCAACGTGCCCGCGCCGCGGGGATCGTCGAGGGGCGTCGGGCGCGCGGACTGATCGGTGCCCTTGCCCAACAGTTGCTCGACCCCCAGGAGCAGACGTGACCCCTGAGAGTTGGACCCAGCTCGTGCTCGCGCTGCTCGCGTGTGGGCTCGTGGCGAGCCTGCTGGGTTGGCTGCCTTCGGGCCGGTCGATCTGGCCACCGGTGGCACTGGTCCTCCTCGGCGTGAGCGCGCTGGTCGCCGCCCTGCCTCACGCTCTCGACGTCGGACGGATCGACACCGCGATCGCGGTGAGTCTCGGCGGACTCCTGGCGGCCTTCGGCGGCGGACCGGTGACCACGCGCATCTTCACGATCATCGATCGCGGCTCCAGCGACGCCGAGAGCATCACCGACGCCGGCTCGATCCTGCGAGGGGGCGCCTGGATCGGCGCCCTGGAGAGACTGGCCGTCTTCGCCGGGCTCGCCACCGGATTCCCCGAAGGCGTGGCGGTGGTTCTCGCGCTCAAGAGCGTGGGCCGCTTCCCTGACCTGCGTGGCGACGGCGGCAGTGGCGCGGCCACCGAACGCTTCATCATCGGCACGTTCAGCAGCGTCCTGTGGGCTGCCGCCTGCGCCGGAGTGATCGCGCTGACCCTGCGCTGACCCTGCGTTGACCCTGCGTTGACCCTGGGCTGGTGGCGGGACTGGGTCAGGCAGGTCCGACGATCGCCAGGATCTCGGGTCGCGAGAAGACCTCGGCGGCCACCTCGTGCACCTGCGCCAGGGTGACCGCATCGATCCGGGCGATGACCTCATCGATGCTCAAGAGCTCATCGTGGACGAGTTCGGCCTTGCCCAGTCTGGCCATCCGGGACCCTGAGTCCTCAAGCCCCAGGACCAGTCCGCCGCGCAGTTGCCCCTTGCCGCGCTCGAGTTCGTCGAGCGTGATGCCCTCGGTCGCGATCAGGCGCAGTTGATCACGCACGACCGCGAGGACTTCCTCGAGTTTGGAGGGCAGGCAGCCGACCGAGACACCGACCACGCCCGAATCGGCATAGTGGCTGGCGAAGGAGAACACCGAGTAGGCAAGCCCCCGACGTTCACGGATCTCTTGGAAGAGCCTGCTCGAGGTGCCGCCGCCGAGCGCCGTGTTGAGCACTCCGAGCGCGAACCTGCGGTCGTCGTTGCGGCTGTGACCCTCGACGCCGAGCACGACGTTGACCTGCTCGAAGGCCCGCACCGCCTCGATGAGACCCGAGGACATCCGAGGCTTGCGTCCGCTCAGATGACGGGGACCGACCGGGGCGGCCTGCCCCTTGAGGAATCCGCCGCGACCGAAGGCACGCTTCACCCGCCGGACGACGTCGGCGTGGTCGAGGTTTCCCGCTGCCGCGATGACCATGTTCTCGGGGCGGTAGTGCCGCCGGTAGAAGCGCCGGATCTGGGCCCGGGTGAGCGCCTCGATCGAACCGACGGTGCCCGCGATCGGTCGACCCAGCGGGGTGGCGCTCCCCCACGCCTGTTCGGCGAACAGGTTGTGGGCCACGTCGTCGGGGTCGTCGTCGTGCATCGCGATCTCGTCGAGAATGACGTCGCGTTCAGCCTCGACTTCCTCTGCGGCGATCA